>NZ_JAECZP010000021.1:0-105168 GCF_019691255.1 Pseudomonas sp. USTB-Z | reverse complement strand
CGGGGTTCCCTCGCTACGGTCTTGCTCCCGGGAGTACGCGCTGCAGGCCCCATCCATGGGGCCTCAGCGCTTGACGGGCATCCATGCCCGTCACCTCCCTTCGCAAGCCCTCCGCTCGGCCTCCTGAAGTCGCAATCTGCGTCGCCTGAACTATCGCGCGCTTACAAGCAAAAGCAGAAACAGAAACAGAAACAGAAACAGCGTTACTGTGCGAACGCGCGCCCTAACCCACCGGGTACACCACTGCTGTCAGTTTCCTGCCAAGGCCCATTCGGGCTCAACGACCAACTCCAGCCGTTATCAAACCGATAGTACGTACGCTGCCGGTAGAAGGTATTGGGCTGTTTCTCCAACACATATACACCCAGCTTGGGATCCCAGTGGCTTGCCCCGCCAGGCGGTGGCGCAAAGCTGGCCGAGGTACGCGGCATGGGCTTGGGTATCGCCGCCGGCTTGCTCGGCTGAGTGGAAGGCTGCCTGCCCGGCAAGGGCTTGACCACCGGCCCCGAAGGCGGCACACGCTCGATCGGTGGCGCGGGCTGCTCGTACGGCTCATGCACCGTACACGCAGACAAACCCAGGGCCAGGGTAATCAGGGTCAGGCGGACGGTGCTGTGCATGGCATTGCTCTCTTACTGGTCTGGAGTGTCGATGGTCAGGCGCTGGGTAGCCTGGGTGGCGCTAGACAACGGAGCACCCCGGCCAACCCACTCACCCTGGGTAGGCTGACCCGCGCGTGAAACACGTGCAACCAGTTGGACTTCGGCATACTGCGACAGTTTCATCTGCGGCATCATCGCATCAGCATCAGACAACTCCACCTCGATCGGCAACTGCGCCACGGTCACCCGCTTGGCCGCCAGTGGCATCGGCGGGCCATTGCTGGCGCGAGCGAAGATAAATACCGTGTCGTCCGGCTGAACCTTGTCCTTCAAGGCAGCCGCCAGTTCCACCCGCACTTTCAGGCGAGCCGCCACAGGTGCAGGCTCGGTAGCCTGCACTGGCGCGCCACCCAAGCGCTCGGCGGCGCGGTCGATCCCCCCCTGCAGGGCCCCTCGCGATGCATCACCTTCTGGCAACTGCGCCAGCAAGCGCTTCCAGTAGTCGATGGCTTCCTGATAGCGCTCGCCTTCAAACGCGGCAATACCGCGCAGGCCCAGGCTGGTCACCTCGTTGGGGTCCGCCTTCAGCGCTTCGTCAGTCAGCGCCTGCAATTGCGGGCTCCACTGCTTGTTGGCGGCAAAGTACAGCGACTGCGCCCACTGCCCCAGCAGCTCGGGCTGACGACCAGCCAAGGCCACGGCCCGTTCGAACGTACGCGCGGCATCGGCCGGGCGCTGCTCGGCCATGTAGGCCCGGCCAAGGAAATACATGGCCTCGGCCGAATCCGGCTGGGCCTGCACCACGCGTTCAAGGCGCGTGGTCATTTCTTCCATCGACTTGGGAGCCTCGGCAAACTCCTGGGTCAGCGCCACCTTGTCGGCCGCCCCAAAATGCAGGTACAGCCCCAGCGCCATCAGCGGTACCAGTACCGCAGCCAGCAGCGGCAGGGCCTTGCCCAAATGCCCCTGGCGCGGGGCCTCGGCGCCTTCGGTATCGGCCAGCAGCTCGCGGGCAGCCTCGTCCCGGCCCTTGGCCATCTGCGCCTCATCGAGCACACCGGCGGCTTGTTGGGCCGCCAGCTCGGCGACACGTTCCTGGTAAAGGGCCACGTTCAAGGCCGTGCGGTCTTCTTCCTGCTGGCGACGGCGGCCACGCAAGATCGGGAGCAGCAAAAAGCTGAGGGCAGCGAGCAGCAGAAGGCCCGCGCTAAGCCAGAATTCAATCATGGGTCTGTTCTTTTTCCAGCAGTTTGGCGAGACGCTCGCGTTCTTCGGCAGACAACTCATCGGCGCCCTGCACGGCCGTAGCACGGCGCCGGCGTACGATCACCGCCAGCACCACGAAGCCACCGGCCAGCAAGATCCCCGGGCCAAACCACAGCAGCCAGGTACGCCCGCTGAGCGCCGGCTTGTAGCGCACGAAGTCGCCATAGCGGTCGACCATGAAGTCGATGATCTGCTGGTTGCTCTGGCCTTCGCCAAGCATGCGGAAGATTTCTCGGCGCAGGTCGGCAGCAATCGGCGCGTTGGAGTCGGCAATATCCTGGTTCTGACACTTGGGGCAGCGCAGTTCCTTGGTCAACTCTTGGTAACGCTCGCGCTCTGCCTCGTCGCGAAACTGGTAGGTGTCGATAGCCGCCTTGGCCACACCGGCCAGGCTCATGCCCAGCACCGCAGCTGCCAGCCAACGCCTCATGGCTTGGCCTCATCAATCAGGCCCTGGTACAACGGCGCCAGCTGTTCACGCCAGACCGTGGCATCGACGATGCCGACGTGCTTGTAGCGGATGATGCCCTTGGCATCGATCAGGAAGGTTTCCGGCGCCCCATACACCCCAAGGTCCAGGCCCAGGCTGCCCTGTTCGTCACGAATATCCAGCTGATAGGGGTTGTGGAACTCGGCCAACCACTTCTGCGCGGCGGCGTTGTCATCCTTGTAGTTGACCCCATGGATCACCACCCCCTGCTGTGCCAGCTGGTTCAGGTACGGGTGCTCGACCTTGCACGACGGGCACCAGGTGGCCCACACGTTGACCAGTGCCGGGCGCCCCTGCAAGTCGGCCTGAGTCAGGGTGCGGTCCCCCTGTGTCGACGCCAGGGAAAACACCGGGAACGGTTTGCCGATCATTGCCGAAGGCAGCTCGTCGGGCTTGAGGAAAAGCCCCTTGTAGAGGAAGACCGCCACCAGCAGGAACACTGCAAGGGGCACTACCATGATCCAACGCTTCATGCAGCTGCTCCAGACACGCCCAGGACATCACGCACCCGGGTCTTGACCTTGACGCGGTAGCGCCGGTCGAGGGCCGCCAGCAACCCGCCCAGGCCGGTCAGCAGACCGCCCAGCCAGATCCAGCGGACGTAAGGCTTAATATGTACGCGCACAGCCCAGGCGCCATTCTCCAGTGGCTCGCCAAGCGCGACGTACAGGTCGCGGGTAAAGCCGGCGTCGATGCCCGCTTCGGTCATCATCGACTGTTGCACGGTGTACAGGCGCTTCTCCGGGTACAGTGTGGTCACTTCACGGCCATCGCGGCTGACCACGATGGTGCCCTTGTCAGAGATGAAGTTCGGCCCCTCGAAGTGCTTGGCGCCCTGGAACAGGAAGTGATAGCCACCCAGCTCCACGCTTTCGCCCGGCGCCATGCGCAGGTCGCGCTCGGCGCTGTTGTTGCTGGACAGCACCACGCCCAGCGCACACACCGCCAGGCCCAGGTGCGCCAGTTGCATGCCCCAGTAGCTGCGGCCCAGGCCCGGCAGGCCTTTGACCAGGCCCTTGTGGCGGGTCTTGTCGAAAATGTCACGCAGCCCGCCAAGCACTACCCAGGCGGCCAGGGCGAAGGCCGTCAGCGTCGGCCAGTCGAAGTCGTCGACGATAAAGCCGGCAACCGGGGCAAGGATGGCACTGCCGATCAATACCGGGGTCATCATGCTGACCAACCATTTGCCCGGGGTGTCCTTCCAGCGCACCACCACGCCCACGCTCAGCACCACCATCAGCAGCGCCATCAGCGGCAGGAACAAGGCGTCGAAATAGGGCGGGCCGACCGACAGCTTGGCCCCGGTCAGGGCATCGAGCACCAATGGGTACAGGGTACCGAGCAGAATCATCGAAGCTGCGACCACCAGCACCAGGTTGTTGGCCAGCAGCAGCGTTTCACGCGACCACAGGGCGAAACCGACCTGGCTCTTGACCACCGGTGCGCGCAGGGCGAACAGGGTGAGCGACCCGCCGACCACGAACAGCAGGAAAAACAGGATGAAAATACCCCGCGACGGGTCGGCGGCAAACGCGTGCACCGAGGTCAGCACCCCGGAACGCACCAGGAAGGTACCCAGCAGGCTCAGCGAGAATGCGGCAATTGCCAGCAGCACCGTCCAGCTCTTGAATACCCCACGTTTCTCGGTCACCGCCAGCGAGTGGATCAGTGCGGTGCCCACCAGCCAAGGCATGAACGAGGCGTTTTCCACCGGGTCCCAGAACCACCAGCCACCCCAGCCCAGTTCGTAGTAGGCCCACCACGACCCCAAGGTGATGCCAACACCCAGGAAAGCCCAGGCGACGATGGTCCACGGCCGCGACCAGCGCGCCCAGGCAGCGTCCAGCCGGCCGCCGAGCAAGGCGGCAATGGCGAACGCGAAGGCCACCGAGAAGCCCACATAGCCCATGTAGAGCATGGGTGGGTGAACGATCAGGCCAAAGTCCTGCAGCAGCGGGTTAAGGTCACGGCCATCGGTCGGCACCTGCGGCAGCAGGCGCTGGAACGGGTTGGAAGTAATGATCAGGAAGCTCAGGAAGCCCACGCTGATCATGCCCATTACCGCCAGCACGCGGGCCAGCATCACCTGCGGCAACTGCCGGGAGAACACCGACACGGCAAAGGTCCAGCCGCCGAGGATCAGCGCCCAAAGCAGCAACGAACCCTCATGGGCGCCCCACACCGCACTGAACTTGTAGTACCAGGGCAAGGCGCTGTTGGAGTTGCTGGCCACATAGGCGACCGAGAAATTGTCTGTCATGAAGGCATGGGTCAGGCAGGCAAAGGCAAACGCCAGGAAGGCGAACTGCCCCCACGCTGCCGGCCGCGCCAGGCTCATCCACAGGCTGTCGCCACGCCACGCGCCAAGCAACGGCACACTGGCCTGTACGACGGCAAAGCAGATGGCCAGAATCATCGCTAACTGGCCCAGTTCGGGGACTACCAGTGTTGCGTTCATGGCTTCGTCTCTCCGCCGGCAGCGGCCTGGCCGCTTTCCTTCAGGGCCTTGGTGACTTCGGGCGGCATGTATTTCTCGTCGTGCTTGGCCAGCACTTCATCGGCTACCACCACACCGTCGGCATTGAGCTTGCCAAGGGCGACGATGCCCTGCCCTTCGCGGAACAGGTCGGGGAGGATGCCGCGGTAGGTGATGGGTACCGACTTGTTGAAGTCGGTTACCACGAAACGCACGTCCAGCGAGTCGGCCGAACGCTGCACCGAGCCTTTCTCCACCATGCCGCCGGCGCGGATGCGCGTGTCCAGCGGGGCTTCGCCGTTGGCGATCTGGGTCGGTGTATAGAACAGGTTGATGTTCTGCTGCAATGCGCTCAAGGCAAAGCCGACGGCAACCCCGACGCCGACCAGCAGGCCGACGATGAGCAACAGGCGTTTCTTGCGCTGCGGATTCACTGGTTGTTCTCCCGGCGCAAACGGCGCGCCTCTTCTTGCAAATAGCGACGACGAGCCAGCAGTGGCGCACCGACATTCAGCGCCAGCACCGCCAGGCAGATGCCATAGGCCGACCACACGTACATGCCATGGTGGCCCATGGCGAGAAAGTCACCGAAGGTGGCAAAGCTCATTGTGTGGCCCTCCGCCCCAGGCTGTTCAATACTTCGTCCCTGACCCAACTGGCGCGTGCTTCGCGCTTGAGCACTTCAAGGCGCATGCGCAGCAGCAGTACGGCGCCGAAGAAACAGTAGAAACCCAGCGCCGTGCACAACAGCGGCAGCCACATTTCGGCCGGCATCGCCGGCTTTTCGGTAAGGGTGAAGGTGGCGCCCTGGTGCAGGGTGTTCCACCACTCCACTGAATACTTGATGATCGGGATATTCACCACACCGACAATCGCAAGCACCGCACAGGCCTTGGCTGCACTGTCACGATTACTGATCGCCTGGCCCAGCGCAATAATGCCGAAGTACAGGAACAGCAGGATGAGCATGGACGTAAGGCGGGCATCCCACACCCACCAGCTGCCCCAGGTCGGTTTGCCCCAGATGGCGCCGGTAACCAGCGCCACGGCGGTCATCCAGGCGCCAATGGGCGCGGCACATTGCAGGGCAACGTCGGCCAGTTTCATCTTCCACACCAGCCCCACCACCCCGGCCACCGCCAGTAGCACATAGCAGGACTGCGCCAGCATCGCCGCCGGCACGTGGATATAGATGATGCGGAAGCTGTTGCCTTGCTGGTAGTCCTGGGGGGCGAAGGCCAGGCCCCAGGTGATGCCGACCAGCAGCAGGAGCACGGCAGCACCGGCCAGCCACGGCAGCATGCGGCCGCTGATGGCATAGAACCATTTCGGGGAGCCCAGCTTGTGGAACCACGTCCAGCTTATTTTCATCAGGGTACATCCAGGGTATTTGCCGGGCTTGAGAGCCCGGGACTCGTTATTCGCCGACGCTGATCTTCAGGCCGGCCGCTATCGCAAAGGGTGCCAGGGTAACGGCCAGGGCCGTCAGGCTGGCGAGCCAGAGCAGATGGCCGGTTGCCGGCATATTTTGCAACGCCGCTTGCAACGCACCACTGCCCAGGATCAATACAGGGATATACAACGGCAGAATCAGCAACGCCAGTAACAAACCTCCGCGTTTAAGGCCGACTGTCAGTGCCGCACCTACCGCGCCCAGCAAGCTCAATACCGGCGTCCCCAGCAGCAGCGAACCGAGCAGCACCGGCAGGCAATGGCTAGGCAGCCCCAGCATCAGTGCCAGCAGTGGCGCCAACAATACCAGCGCCAGCCCGGAAAAGATCCAGTGCGCCAGCACCTTGGCCAGCACCAGCAACGCCAGTGGGTGCGGCGACAGCACCCATTGCTCCAGCGAGCCGTCTTCGAAATCGCTGCGGAACAGGCCGTCCAGCGACAACAACACGGCCAGCAACGCCGCCACCCAGACCAGGCCCGGCGACAAGGTTTGCAACAATTGGCTCTCTGGGCCGACCGCCAGCGGGAACATGGCCACGACAATGGCGAAGAACACCAACGGGTTGGCCAGTTCGGCCGGGCGACGGAACAGCAGGCGCGCTTCGCGGCGCAGTAATAAAATGAATACGCTCATGCAGCCCATTGCCCCAGGTTCAGTTCTCGGTAACCGGAGGGCTTGCGTTCCAGTGTGTGGTGAGTCGTCAGCACCACCGTGCCGCCCTGCTCGCAGTGGGCTGCCAGGTGCGCTTCAAGCTGCGCCACGCCTTGCTTGTCCAGCGCGGTGAACGGCTCGTCAAGAATCCATAGCGGCGGGCAAGCCAGGTGCAGCCGGGCCAGCGCCACGCGGCGCTGCTGGCCGGCCGACAGGGTATGGCAGGGGACGTCTTCGAAACCGCGCAGGCCGACAGCCTCCAGCGCCGCCCAGATCGCCTCGCGGCTGGCCGGCTGGTGCAAGGCGCACAGCCAGGTGAGATTTTCCTCGGCGGTGAGCAAGTCCTTGATGCCGGCGGCGTGGCCAATCCACAGCAGGGCGCTGGCCAGGGCATGACGCTGTTCTGCCAGTGGCTTGCCACCCAGCAGAATCTGCCCGGCCGTCGGCTGCATCAGCCCGGCCAACAGGCGCAACAGGCTGGTCTTGCCACTGCCGTTGGGGCCACTGATCTGCAGCATGTCACCGGCGCCCAGCTCGAAATCGAGCTGTTCGAACAGCAGGCGCCAGTCGCGCTCGCAGGCCAGGCCTGCGGCTTGGAGGTGAAGGGTCACGGTTTCGCCTTATCTTCAGTAGGGCTTTGGAGCGGCGTCGCCTGTTTCGCGGGTGAACCCGCTCCCACAGAACCCTGTAAGAGCGGGTTCACCCGCGAAGCAGCCAACATCGCTCCAGAACCCTTGTGTCTCAAGTCGCCCCGCGCGCTGCCGTTATACTGGCAACCACGGGCGCTCGGCATTATTACACGCGCCGCCGCGCTGCCAAGAGGCCGGGCTCGACAGGTTGTATACAATCATGACTGAAATCAATAGTCTCGGCGCACAAACCGCGATCAACAGCCAAGCCATGAAGGCGGGCACGACCGGCGAACTGCTGCGCCTTATCCAGGCGCAGCCCGGGCTGCTGGCCCCCGGCGAAACCGCGCAAGCCGAGGTTTTATCGTTGCGCCAGACGGGCCAGGACTTTCAGCTGGTGCTAAGGCTGATGCAGGCCAACGGCGTGCAGACCCAACTGCAGGCCAACGCCAGCCAGCCGCTGCCCCAAGGCAGCCAGATCACCGTCAGCCAGACCGAAAGCAATCGCCTGGCGATCATGTTGCAACAGGCCAGCGCCAGCCAGGTCGCCACCCTCACCCAGCTGGACACCAGCAAGGTGCCGGTCGGCACCTTGCTGCAAGGCAAGGTCCTGACCAACCAGCCGCTGGCCCAGGCACCCGGCCAACCGGCCGTGTACCGGGCGCTGGTCAGCTTGCTCAACAGCACCCAGGCCGGTGCCACGCTGAGCATCGACAGCCCGCGCCCGCTGGCCATTGGCAGCCTGCTCAGCGCCCTGGTGCAGGGTGATCAGTCATTGCGCTTCGTGCCGCTCAGCGGCAGGCAGGACCAACTCAGCATTGCCCAACAGCTGCTGACACAGCAAAACCGTCAAGCCTCGCTGCCCGGCCTGCTCAACGCCCTGCAACAGCTCACCCGCGACCCAGGCATCGATGGCGAGCTGCGCGCCAGCGCCGAACGCCTGCTGGCCGGCCTGCCGGACGCCCGACAACTGGGCGACGCCAAGGCAGTGGCCCAGGCCTTGAACAACAGCGGCAGCTTTCTCGAAGCGAAGCTGCTGAGTGGGTCAACCGCCAGCGTCGACACCGACCTCAAAGCGCATTTACTGCGGCTGATGGCACAGGCCCCTGCCCTCCCGGCAGGGGCCACCACTCTGAGCCCCGCCAGCCTGGCCCTGACCATGCCGATACTGGCGCGCAGCGCACTGGGCATGCTCGAGCGGGTCAGCCCCAAGCCGCAGCCGGGCGCGTTCCCATTACCGTCGCGCCTGCTCAAGGCCCTGGAAGAGGAAGGCGACCTGCAACAGCTGCTGCGCCTGGCTGCCGCTGCCATTTCACGTTTGCAGAGCCACGCCATGAGCAGCCTGCAACAAACCGGCACGCTGGAAAACGGCAACCTGCAGACCACCTGGCAAACCGAAGTGCCGATCCGCCACGGCCAGGACTTCATCCCGCTGCAAGTCAAACTGCAGCGCGAAGAAACCCCACAACAACAGGCCGACCGCCAACATGAAGCCCAAAACCCTCGGCAAGCCCTGTGGCGCATCGAGCTGGCCTTCGACTTGTCCCCACTCGGCCCCCTGCAAGTGCAGGCGCAACTGAGCGAGGGCCGCCTGAGCGGGCAGCTATGGGCAGAGCGCGAGCAGACCGCGCGGTTGATCGACGCCCAGCTTGGCGCGCTGCGCGCGCGCCTGGTGGCCCGAGGCCTGGAAGTCGGCGACCTGGAGTGCCACCCGGGCATCCCGCCGCAGGGGCCACGCACACGGATGGAACAACGCTGGGTGGACGAAACCGCATGAACGATACGACACCACGCCAAGCCATAGCGCTGAACTACGACGGCCATCAGGCACCGACCCTCACCGCCAAGGGCGACGAGGACCTGGCCGAGGCCATCCTTGCGCTCGCCCGCGAACACGAAGTGCCGATCTACGAAAACGCCGAGCTGGTGCGCCTGCTGGCGCGGCTGGAGCTGGGCGATCAAATACCCGAAGCGCTGTACCTGACCATTGCCGAAATCATCGCCTTCGCCTGGCAACTGCGCGGCAAGGTACCCGCCGGCTTCGATGATCCGCGCCCGACAGAACGCGATATCACCCCACCATTGCCCCCGCTGCCCGGCACTGGCAAGTAACTATCTACCACCCCCTCCCCCACCATGCGCCCAACCTTGTCGGCCTCCCACGTACAAGGTGACCGTCATGATCGACAGCAGAATCAACGCCAAGGGCGTGCAGTTCGTAGTAGACCATCTGGCCAACATCCCACGCCCGGACCGCGAAGCCAATCGCTTGATCCGGCAGTGGCTTGCCGGGCAAGGTGTGCATATCGACCCCGATCGCGTCGATGTGGTCACCCTGCACTACCGGCCGGATGACCAAGGGTATGTGGCAGCGATCCAGCAGACCCAGAGCATGACCCAGGCGCTGCTGGGCAACTGGCAAGGGGAGTCCGATAACAACCTCATCGGCGCGCTGTTCGCCAACCCTTGGGCAGGCACCTTCCCCCAAGGGCCGTTGAAGCTGGTCGATCGCCTGCCAGCGCTGGGCTTTGGCCATCAGGGCGCAGCCTTCGAAGTGTACAACGGCCTGTTCCAGCGATCGTCCCCCGCCCGTTACGATGCCTCGACCCACGTTCAGGTACCGGCTGAAGCTTTCCAGCGGTTCATAGAAGCGCTGGACTTTCACCAGCCATTCAAAGCCATGCTCGACGCTTACTGGCAGGAGCATCAGGACAGTCACCGCCTGGCCAGCAAGCTCAATTTCATCGCCGCCTGCAACGCCCAGGTCAGCCAGGGGCGCCTGAGTGATGCCGCCAGGGAGCTGGCATGGCAAGCCGCCGGCATGATGCCGCAGCGCTTCAAGATACGGGTGAGCACGCTGAGCATCTATGGCTATGCGGCCACCGACCTGCTGTACATCAATGCCCCCCACAGCGATCTGACCCTGCTGTACATGCCAGGTAACAGCTCGCCCTTGCTCGAATTCGCCAGCGAGAACCTGCTCAAGGACTGGGTGGGCGATCAGTGCAAGGACCCCGCCCGACGCGAGGCACTCAAACAACACTTCAGGCTCGCCGACCGCCCTCAGGGCCTCGATTTCAGCGGCCTGGACACCGCGCTCGAGGGCCTTGGCGACTATCCGGACCGGCACCGGTTGCCACCTGAACATGGTTATTTCAACGATGATGGCGTCTGGCCCCCCAGAACCTACGTGAACTACAAACCTGGCAAGTACAACCCCAAACTGACCGGGGATATGTTCGCAGCCCTGACCGAGCGCCAGCGCCAGCGCAGCTACGACGATGCCGATTTTGTCATCACCACCGATAGCCAGGTTACCAAAGCCAAATGGCGAGGCTACCTCACCAATACGCTCAACCTGCTAGCGCCACTGTGCCTGGTGGTGCCGGGGCTGGCGCCACTGCTGGCGCTCGGTGGCATTGCCCAGTTGGGCCTGGGCCTGGATCAGGTGATCAACGGCCACAGCCTGAAAGCCAAACAGGACGGGGTGGGCGACATCGCCTGGGGGCTGTTCAACGCCGTACCGCTGGCAACGGAGGGCACAGCAGGCATCAAGGCCCTGTTCGAGTTCAAAAGCGATGGTTTTGTCATGCCGCGCGAGGTCAACGGGCAGCTCGGCTATCCGCTAAGCCCGACCAGTCCACCACGGCTTCCCGAGCCAGAAGGCGCAGAGTACTTCCACCACCACGAGCCGATTACACCGCTTGACGAAGGCGACCCGGCTGTTGCCGGCGCGGTGATACGCTTGCCACACTACGATGGCGAACTGGACGACCTGGAATGCAGCATCGAAACCTACAATGCACGCGTGGTCTATGACCTGGAGCACGACGCATTCATCATCAAGGAAACCGTCAACGAGGTCGAGCCGCAAGCCTACATCGCAGTGCCTGGCAGCCGTGACCTTGTGGCGCTCGACAGGCAGCGCCCAGTCACCGACGCCATGCGCACCCGCACCTTGCGCGCGCTGGGTGTCGACCTGCCACTGCCCGTCACCATTCCGACACCGGCCCCGGACAGCGCCCCCATCCCCAAACTTATCTCCAGCCTCTGGGTCGGCGACAAAGTCATAAGCGAGCCATTGCTGGCCAACCTTGCCGCCAACGCCGCGCGCCTGAGCGACAGTGAATACAGCATGCGCCTGTTTCTGTCGAAGGCTTCGCCTACCGCCTACGAACAGAACGCAAGGCTATTGGCAGCCCGGGCGCCAGGGCTGCAGGTATTGCCGCTTGAAGAGCAAGGCTTCTTCCGGGCCTTCCGCCAGAGCCGCTATTACCCGCAGTACGAGGCAGCGCTGGATGGCAACGGTGGCATCGCCACCAATTACGCGTCTGCGACCGATGTGCTGCGCTACCGGATGCTGCACCATGAGGGTGGGCTGTACATGGACGTGGACGACTTCCTGCTGCCGGACGGCAAGGGCGAAACGATCGATCAGGTCGAGCTGCGCACCCCACCCGATGGGCTGCTGCTGCCACCGCCGATGTCCAACGAGAAGATGAGCATGAATTGCCTGTACAACACCAGCCTCATTGGTAGCCACCCAGGCAACCCACTGCTGGATGCGATCTCCGATGAAATGCTCGCACGTTTCCAGACCCATGCAGACTTCTACGAAAGCCGACCGAGCCTGGAACAGGACCCGAGCGGTTTCTATCGCTATGCCAACACGCTCAGCTATCTCACCGGGCCGGCGCTGCTCACTGAAGTGGTCGATCGCCATCTACCCGGGTTGCGGACCCTGCGCCAGATCATCAACCTGCACACCATGCCACGTGTCAACACCTATCCATTCATCAACCCTTCGCAAGCCAATACAGCCCTGAAGCAACTGCTGCCCCTGAACCGGTTCGCCGGCGTGGGCGGCAATCACTCCTGGGTTCGCAACTGAAATGAACAGCGGTTACTGAACGGGCCTGGCGACACCTTTCAAATCGAGCGACGCATGGGCGGCGCTCGATTTCCCAGGCGACGCACCTGCTGCCGAGGGTACCCCCGTCAAGGAGCCCGATACACCTTGCTCATCAACTCCGCCTCGGCCTGGGTCAGGCCGCAGCTCTGGGTCAACTCATCGATACTCGCCCCCATCCCCACCAGCTTGGCCGCCTGGCTAAAGGTAACGTTGCTGGGGTCGCGCTGCTCCAGGCGCTCCAGCCGGTCTGGCAGGGTAGCCACCGTCGCACGCAGCTCATGGATGGCCTCCCCCATGCGCACCGTGCCGTTCTGGTAGTCATCCAGACGCTTGGCCAAGTCCTTGATGCGCTGGTCACGCAGCGCATCGCCCTCGGCCTGCTGCGCAGCCAGCTCGCGCTGGCGCTTGCTGTAGTTGAGGAAAAACCACAGGCTCAGCGCCCAGGCCAGCGCCAGGAAGATGACAGCAACCTCTAGGATCAACTCAGATGTTCTCCAGCTCGGACCACTCTTCCTCGGTCATCATCTTGTCCAGTTCGACCAGGATCAGCAGTTCGCCATTCTTGTTGCACACGCCCTGAATGAACTTGGCCGACTCTTCGTTACCCACGTTCGGCGCGGTCTCGATTTCGGACTGGCGCAGGTAAACCACTTCGGCCACGCTGTCGACCAGAATGCCGACCACTTGCTTGTCGGCTTCGATGATGACGATACGGGTGTTGTCGGTCACTTCGGTCGGCATCAGGCCAAAACGCTGACGCGTGTCGATCACCGTCACCACGTTACCGCGCAAGTTGATGATGCCCAGCACGTAGCTCGGCGCACCCGGCACCGGGGCAATCTCGGTGTAGCGCAGTACTTCCTGCACCTGCATCACATTGATGCCGTAGGACTCGTTGTCCAGACGGAAGGTAACCCACTGCAGGATCGGATCTTCGGAACCTTGTGCAGACGACTTTTTCATTCCCCTACCCTCAAAATCCGCCGTTGGCGGTATGTTCTGTGTCATTTCTGTTTGGCGTGCATCTGCTTGACCGCACCGCTGGCGATCAGCTCGGCCAGTGCGGCGACGTCGAGCAGTGCGCACATGTGTTCGATTACGGTGCCGGCCAGCCAGGGGCGCTGGCCACGCTGGCTGCGCCACTTGATCTCCGACGGGTCCAGGCGCAGCGAGCGGCTGACCTGATGCACCGCCAGCCCCCATTCGTAGCCCTGTACCGAAATCACGTATTGCAGGCCCTGGCGAAAATCATCGCGGTAGCGGTCGGGCATTACCCAACGCGCAGTGTCCAGCACCTTCAGGTTGCCGGCCTGGCAGGTCAGGATGCCGAGGAACCAGTCGGGCTGGCCGAACAGTGGCGTCAGCTCCTGGCCAGCCAGGGTGTAGATCGAGCCCAGGCACACCAACGGCACCGCCAGGGTCAGGCCGGCAACGTCGAACAGCAGGCATTCGAACGGCTCGGCCGCCCACACCGGACGACCGTCGACAGTGGCCGGGGGTACGGGCAGGTTGGGTGCCGGCAGATGCACATCGACCAGCGGCACAGCCGGTTCCACGGTTTGTTCTTCGACCAGTACCGGGATGCTGGCTTCGGCCACGACCTCCTGCTCGACCACCGTCACCACCGGGGCTTCCACCGGCATCACGCTGGGCAGTACCGCCAGACGGGGTTCGGCGAACGGCCGCGGGGCAAAGCTGGCGGCGGCGGCTTCGGCGGGCTCAGGCCGGGCTGGCTGCCGGGCATCGCGTGCCTGCTCCTCGCGCACCGCCTCGGCGAACTCATCCGCCACTGCCGGCTGCTCGCTCAGGTCTTCGGCCTCGGTGGCCTCCTGCAGCAGGCCGTCCAGGTACGATTGCAGGGCCATCTGGGGCCGGGTGCTGGTTTGCCGGGTTTGAGTCATCAGGCCACCTGCACTGCGGTCTTGTAGGTGAGCAGGTGCTTGAGCAGCGCCCGGTAGGCGATCAACCCACGGCTCTTGCTGTCGAACTGCGAAGGCGTGACGCCCTTGCGACTGGCATCACGCAGGCGCGTATCCACCGGGATGTAGCCCTGCCACACATGCTGCCCGTAGGTGTCACGCAGCAACTTGAGGGTGCCCAGCGACGCCTGGGTACGACGGTCGAACAGGGTCGGCACGATCTGGTACGGCAGCGCCTGCTTGCGCGAACGGTTGACCATGGCCAGGGTGCCGACCATGCGCTCCAGGCCCTTCACCGCTAGGAATTCGGTTTGCACCGGGATCACCAGCTGCTGGCTGGCGGCCAGGGCATTGACCATCAGCACACCCAGCAAGGGTGGGCTGTCGATCAGGGCATAGTCGAAATCCTGCCACAGCTGCGCCAGACTCTTGGCGATTACCAGGCCCAGGCCATTCTGCCCTGGCGACTGGCGCTCCAGCACCGCCAGGGCGGTACTCGACGGCAGCAGCGAAATGCGCTCATCGCTGGTGGGCAGCAGCAGTTGCCCGGGCAAGCCTTCGGGCACCGTGCCCTTGTGCAGGAACAGGTCGTAGCAGCTGTGCTCCAGGGCGTCCGGGTTGTGCCCGAAGTAGCTGGTCATCGAGCCGTGCGGGTCGAGGTCGACGACGACCACGCGCTTGCCGGCCTCGGCCAGCAGGCCGGCCAGGGCAATGGTAGTGGTGGTCTTGCCGACACCACCTTTTTGATTGGCTACTGCCCAGACTCTCATCAAGCAAACTCTATCTATTGATTTGGCAGGGACACTGTAGAAACAACCGTCATGCGCAAAACTTCAAAGCTCGCACGCCCCTCTGTGGGAGCGGGCAAGCCCGCGAACACCGGCGTAGCCGGTGCCATTCACCGAGTCGCTGGCTTCGCGGGCATGCCCGCTCCCACAGGGGGCGGCGGCACATTCAAAATCGTGTTCGTATCAGCGACGGGGAATTGACGTATCACGGCCTCGCTACCGTTGCTTGTATTGCCGGTGCACTTTGTGTGCCAGCACGGCGCAATGCGGCATCCGGTGTGGCATTGGCGCTGCCCGAGCCTGTCAGGCTGCGGCGCACTTCCAGGTTACGGGAAATCACCAGCACCACCCGGCGGTTGCGTGCGCGCCCTTCGGCGGTATCGTTGCTGGCCACGGGCTGGTACTCGCCGTAGCCCACCGAAGCCATGCGTGCCGGGTTGACGCCCTCCATGGCCAGCAGGCGCACGATGCTGGCCGCGCGCGCCGAGGACAACTCCCAGTTGGTGGGGTACTGCGCGGTGCGGATCGGCAGGTTGTCGGTGAAGCCTTCGACGTGCACCGGGTTGGCGAACGGCTTGAGGATGTTGGCCACCTTCTCGATGATCGCAAACGCCTTGTCACTGGGCATCGCATCACCGCTGCCAAACAGCAGCGATGAGTTGAGCTCGATCTCCACCCACAGCTCGTTGCCGCGCACAGTCATCTGGTCGCTGTTGATCAGGTCGCCGAAGGCATCGCGCACGTCATCGCTGATGGTTTTCAACGGGTCGACATTGGTCGCCGCCAGGCCCGCTTCGGTCTGCTCGCTGTCTTTGACCAGCGGTTCGGCCGGGCGCACGCTCAGCGGCTGCTCATCGCCAATCGGGATCGGCTTCATGCTGCGCTCGGGGTCGTTGAATACCCCTAGCAAAGCCTGGGAAATAACCTTGTACTTACCCTCGTTGATCGAGGAAATGGAATACATCACCACGAAGAAGGCGAACAGCAACGTGATGAAGTCGGCGTACGACACCAGCCAGCGCTCGTGGTTTTCGTGTTCCTCGGTATGACGACGGCGACGCATGGGTTACTCCATGAAGCCTTGCAGCTTCAGCTCGATCGAGCGCGGGTTTTCACCTTCGGCAATCGACAGCAGGCCTTCGAGCAGCATTTCACGGTAGCGCGACTGGCGCATGACGATGGCCTTGAGCTTGCTGGCGACCGGCAATAGCACAAGGTTGGCACTGGCCACACCGTAAATGGTGGCGACAAAGGCCACGGCAATGCCATTGCCCAGTTGCGACGGGTCGGCCAGATTGCCCATCACATGGATAAGGCCCATGACCGCCCCGATGATGCCGATGGTCGGCGCATAGCCGCCCATGCTTTCGAATACCTTGGCTGCCTGGATGTCACGGCCTTCCTGGGTAAGGAAGTCGACCTCAAGGATGCTGCGGATTGCTTCCGGCTCGGCACCGTCCACCAGCAGTTGCAGGCCCTTGCGCGCATAGGGGTCGGGCTCGCTGTCCGCTACCCCTTCCAGGCCCAGCAGGCCTTCTTTGCGAGCGGTCAGGCTCCAGTTCACCACACGGTCGATGCCGCCCGCCAGATCGACCCGCGGTGGAAACAGGATCCAACGCAAAATCTGCAAGGCACGCTTGAACGACGACAGCGGCGACTGCAACAACGCCGCCGCCAGGGTGCCTCCCAGCACGATCAGAGCCGCCGGGCCATTGACCAGAGCACCGACATGACCGCCTTCAAGGAAGTTGCCACCGACGATGGCAACGAAAGCCAGAATCAGACCGATCAGGCTGAGGACGTCCATCAGACGCACGCCTCCACCAGGTGCTTGCCGATTTCATCCAGGCTGTACACGGCATCCGCCAGGTTGGCCTTGACGATGGCCATGGGCATGCCATAAATCACGCAGCTGGCTTCATCCTGGGCCCACACCGTGCTGCCCCCCTGCTTGAGCAGGCGCGCGCCCTCGCGGCCATCGGCGCCCATGCCGGTGAGCACCACCGACAACACCTTGTCGCCGTACGACTTGGCCGCCGACCCGAAGGTGATGTCCACGCACGGTTTGTAGTTCAGGCGCTCGTCGCCGGGCAGGATCTTCACCGTGCCACGGCCATCGATCATCATCTGCTTGCCACCGGGGGCCAGCAGGGCCAGGCCCGGGCGCAGCATGTCGCCGTCTTCGGCTTCCTTGACGCTGATGCGGCACAGCTTGTCCAGGCGTTCGGCAAACGCTTTGGTGAACGCCGCCGGCATGTGCTGGATCAACACGATCGGCGCCGGGAAATTGGCCGGCAGCTGGGTCAGTACCCGCTGCAGCGCCACCGGCCCCCCCGTGGAGGTACCGATGGCCACCAGTTTGTAGGGTTTGCGCTTGGGTGCCGGCGACTGCGAGGCCGCCGGTGTCGGGGCCGCTGCACGGGCAGGCGCTGCCGGGCGCGTCTGCGCCTGGCTGGCGAAGGTGCTGGCCGGCGCTGGCGCGGCGACCGGCGCCGTTCTGGCATAGCTGCCGATCCGGCGGTTGCTGCGCGAAATGGTGTGCACCTTCTCGCACAGCAACTGCTTGACCTTGTCAGGGTTGCGCGAGATGTCCTCGAAGTTTTTCGGCAGGTAGTCCACTGCGCCGGCATCCAGCGCGTCAAGGGTGACGCGGGCGCCTTCATGGGTCAGCGACGAGAACATCAATACGGGCGTCGGGCAGCGCTGCATGATGTGCCGCACGGCGGTAATGCCATCCATCATGGGCATTTCGTAGTCCATGGTGATCACATCGGGCTTGAGCGCCAGCGCCTGGTCGATTGCTTCCTTGCCGTTGGTCGCGGTACCCACTACCTGGATCGTTGGATCCGCCGAGAGGATTTCCGAGACACGGCGGCGGAAGAAACCAGAATCATCCACCACCAGGACCTTGACTGCCATAAACACTCCATTAGGCGGCGCAACCCGCCAGGGCGCGCCACCGAAATCAAATACGCCGCGCGGCGTAACGCTTGAGCATGCTCGGGACGTCGAGAATCAACGCGATGCGACCGTCGCCGGTAATGGTGGCCCCGGACATGCCCGGGGTGCCTTGCAGCATCTTGCCCAGCGGCTTGATGACCACTTCTTCCTGGCCCACCAGTTGGTCAACGACAAAACCGATGCGCTGGGTGCCGACCGACAGAATCACCACGTGGCCTTCGTGCTGCTCTTCGTGCACCTGGCCCTGGACCAGCCAGCGCTTGAGGTAGAACAGCGGCAGCGCCTTGTCGCGCACGATCACCACTTCCTGGCCGTCCACCACGTTGGTGCGCGACAGGTCGAGGTGGAAGATCTCGTTGACGTTGACCAGCGGGAAGGCGAACGCCTGGTTGCCCAACATCACCATCAGGGTGGGCATGATCGCCAGGGTCAGCGGCACCTTGATGACGATCTTGGAGCCTTGGCCCTTGGCCGAGAAAATGTTGATCGAGCCGTTGAGCTGGGAGATCTTGGTTTTCACCACGTCCATGCCCACGCCACGCCCGGACACATCGGAAATCTCGGTCTTGGTCGAGAAGCCAGGGGCGAAGATCAGGTTGTAGCAGTCCGACTCGCTCAGGCGCTCGGCGGCGTCCTTGTCCATCAGGCCCTTTTCCACGGCCTTGGCGCGCAGGATGTTCGGGTCCATGCCCTTGCCGTCGTCCGAGATCGACAGCAGGATGTGGTCGCCTTCCTGTTCGGCCGACAGCACTACGCGGCCGGTACGTGCCTTGCCAGACGTTTCACGCTCCTCGGGCATCTCGATACCGTGGTCGACCGCATTGCGCACCAAGTGCACCAGCGGGTCGGCCAAGGCTTCTACGAGGTTCTTGTCAAGGTCGGTCTCTTCGCCGACCAGCTCCAGATTGATCTCTTTCTTCAACTGGCGCGCCAGGTCGCGGACCAGGCGCGGGAAGCGGCCGAAGACTTTCTTGATCGGCTGCATACGGGTTTTCATCACCGCGGTCTGCAGGTCGGCGGTGACCACGTCAAGGTTGGACACGGCCTTGGACATGGCCTCGTCGCCGCTGTTCAGGCCCAGGCGCACCAGGCGGTTACGCACCAGCACCAGTTCGCCGACCATGTTCATGATCTCGTCCAGGCGCGCGGTATCGACGCGTACCGTGGTTTCCGCTTCGCTGGCGGCATGCTTTTCGGCGGCCGGGGCCGGCGCGCGAGGCGCCGCGGCAGGTTTGCTGGCCGGCGAAGGCGCTGGCGCGGCAGCGGGCTTGGCCACCGGCGGGCTTTCGGCCTTGGCGGCAGCCGGCGCTTGCGCCTGGACAGCAGCCGGGGCCTCTACAGCGGCAACATCGCCACCGAACTTGCCCTTGCCGTGCAACTGGTCCAGCAGGGCTTCGAACTCGTGCTCGCTGATTTCATCGCTGGCGGCACTGTTGTCGGGTGCGGCAGGCGCTGGTGCCTGGGCGGCTGGCAAGGCGCCAGCCTGGAAGGTGCCCTTGCCATGCAGCTGGTCGAGCAGCGATTCGAATTCGGCGTCGGTGATCTCATCACTGACCGCTTCGCTGCTGACGGCCACCGGCGGCGCGGCAACCTCGGCATTGAACTGGCCCTTGCCGTGCAACTGGTCGAGCAGTGATTCGAACTCGGCGTCGGTGATTTCATCACCCGCACCGCTGACAGTCTCGCCCTGCATCTGCTCGTCGGCCGCCGCTTGCGCCTTGACCGCATCGAGCGAATCAAGCAACTGCTCGAATTCGCTGTCAGTGATGTCCTGGTGTTGCTCCTCGGCCTCGGCCGGCGCGGCAACCGACACGTCGGCAACCGGTGCCGGTGCAGGCGCTGCAACAGTTTCGGCTGCGCCAGGTTCGGCCAGGCGCGACAACGCTGCCAGCAGTGCAGGGGTGGCCGGTGTCACTTCGGCACGCTCGCGCACCTGGCCAAACATGCTGTTGACCGTATCCAGTGCCTCGAGCACCACATCCATCAGTTCCGCATCGACCCGGCGCTCACCTTTGCGCAGGACGTCGAACACGTTCTCGGCGATATGGCAGCACTCCACCAGCTCGTTCAACTGGAGGAAGCCGGCGCCCCCTTTTACAGTGTGGAAACCGCGAAAGATCGCATTGAGCAGGTCGGCATCGTCAGGTCGGCTTTCCAGCTCGACCAGTTGCTCGGACAATTGCTCAAGTATTTCGCCGGCTTCTACCAGGAAATCCTGGAGGATTTCTTCATCGGCGCCGAAGCTCATCAAACGTGCTCCTTAAAAACCAAGGCTGGACAGCAGATCATCGACATCGTCCTGACCGGACACGACGTCTTCACGCTTATCGGCATGAATCTGCGGACCTTCACCCCGAGTCGGATGTTTTTCTCGATCTTTTTCTGCACGCAATTGATCGTGGTCATGTTTTATACCGGCAAAGCGGTCGACCTGGCTGGCCATCAGCACCAGCTTGAGCAGGTTGCTTTCCACCTCGGTCACCAGTGCGGTGACGCGCTTGATCACCTGGCCGGTCAGGTCCTGATAGTCCTGGGCCAGCAAAATGTCATTGAGGTGCCCGGAAACCTTGCGGTTACCCTCGGCGCTGTGCGTCAGGAAACTGTCGACGCGCTTGACCAGATCACGGAATTCCGGCGCAGCCACTTCGCGGCGCATGAAGCGCTGCCAGTCGGTGCTCAGGGCCTTGGCCTCGCTGGCCAGCTCATTGAGCACCGGTGTGCTTTCCTCGACCAGGTCCATGGTGCGGTTGGCCGCGCCCTCGGTCAGCTTGACCACATACGACAGGCGCTCGGTGGCGTCGGTAATTTGCGACACCTCTTCTGCCTGCGGCATGGTGGGGTCGATCTGGAAACTGACGATGGCACTGTGCAGCTCGCGAGTCAGCTTGCCGACTTCCTGGTACAGGCCGCGGTCGCGGGTCTGGTTCAGTTCGTGAATCAACTGCACCGCCTCGCCGAAACGGCCCCGCTCCAGGCTTTCGACCAACTCCTGGGCATGCTTCTTCAGGGTCGACTCGAACTCGCCCAAAGACGTTTGTGATGAATCCATGACGCGCCCCCCTGACGTGACTCAGCCGTTGACGCGTTCGAAGATCTTCTCGATCTTCTCTTTGAGCACCTGAGCGGTGAACGGTTTGACCACGTAACCATTGACGCCGGCCTGTGCCGCTTCAATGATCTGGTCGCGCTTGGCTTCAGCGGTCACCATCAAGACCGGCATGCTTTTCAGCTTGTCGCTGGCACGCACTTTACGCAGCAGGTCGATGCCGGACATGCCCGGCATGTTCCAGTCGGTCACCAGGAAGTCGTAGTGACCGTTTTCCAGCATCGGCAACGCCGTGGTGCCGTCATCGGCTTCGTCGGTGTTGGTGAAACCCAGGTCACGCAACAGGTTCTTGATGATCCGCCGCATCGTCGAAAAGTCGTCAACGATGAGGATTTTCATGTTCTTGTCCAATTAGACCTCCAAGCAGTCTCAAACGCGCTCGGCCTACCGAGCACGCACTCATTCAATTCGGTACAACGTGGAAAACGACTGCAACGACAGTGGGCTCAACGCACCCGCCATTCCCCCAGGCGGCTGCGCAGGCGCGCGGCACATTGGCTGTGCAACTGGCTGACCCGCGACTCGCTGACACCCAGCACCTCACCGATTTCCTTGAGGTTCAGCTCTTCGTCGTAGTACAGCGCCAGCACCAGGCGCTCACGCTCCGGCAGGTTGGCGATAGCCTCGGTCAGGGCAGCCTGGAAGCGCTCCTCCTCCAGGCCGCGCGCAGGTTCGACCTGGCCACTGGCGCCATCCTCATGCAGCCCTTCGTGCTCGCCGTCCTGCAACAGGTCGTCAAAGCTGAACAGGCGGCTGCCCAGGGTATCGTTCAAGATCCCGTAGTAATCATCGAGACTCAATTGGAGTTCGGCAGCAACTTCATGATCTTTAGCGTCACGGCCTGTTCTGGCCTCAACTGCACGCATGGCATCACTGACCATACGGGTGTTGCGGTGTACCGAACGCGGTGCCCAATCGCCTTTGCGCACTTCGTCCAGCATGGCCCCGCGGATGCGGATGCCGGCGTAGGTCTCAAAGCTGGCGCCCTTGCTGGCGTCGTATTTGTTGGCCACTTCCAGCAGGCCGATCATGCCGGCCTGGATCAGGTCCTCGACTTGCACATTGGCCGGCAACCGCGCCAACAGGTGGTACGCGATGCGCTTGACCAGCGGGGCGTAGCGTTCGATCAGCTCGTACTGGGCGTCCTTCGCCGCCCGGCTGTACATCTTGAAGCCACTGGCGTTCATAGTACGGGTCCCGCGCTGGTGGGTTGCACCAAGCGCTCGACAAAGAACTCCAGATGGCCGCGCGGATTGGCCGGCAGCGGCCAGCTGTCGACCTTCTGGGCAATCGCCTTGAAGGCCAGCGCGCACTTGGAGCGAGGGAAGGCTTCGTAGACGGCACGCTGCTTCTGCACCGCCTTGCGCACGCACTCGTCGTACGGCACGGCACCCACGTACTGCAGGGCAACGTCAAGGAAGCGGTCGGTGACCTTGGTCAGCTTGGCAAACAGGTTGCGCCCTTCCTGCGGGCTCTGCGCCATGTTGGCCAACACACGGAAACGGTTCATGCCATAGTCGCGATTGAGCAGCTTGATCAACGCGTAGGCGTCGGTAATCGAGGTAGGTTCATCACACACCACCAGCAGCACTTCCTGGGCGGCGCGAACGAAGCTGACCACCGAGTCACCGATACCCGCAGCGGTATCGATCACCAACACATCGAGGTTGTCGCCGATTTCGCTGAACGCCTGGATCAGCCCGGCATGCTGGGCCGGGGCCAGATGCACCATGCTCTGGGTACCCGAGGCTGCCGGTACGATGCGCACACCGCCGGGGCCCTGCAGCATCACGTCACGCAGCTCGCAACGCCCTTCAATCACATCGGCGAGGGTACGTTTGGGGGTAAGGCCCAGCAACACGTCGACATTGGCCAGGCCCAGGTCGGCGTCCAGCAGCATGACCCTGCGGCCAAGCTCGGCCAGCGCCAGGGACAAGTTCACTGAAACGTTAGTCTTGCCGACGCCACCTTTGCCACCGGTCACGGCGATCACCTGTACGGGATGCATGCTACCCATGTCTGTTCTTTACCTTGTCTCGCTGGGACTCAGGCCACACGTAGGGCAATTCTGCGTGCCCCTTGGCATAGCGACTTTGCACACGCTTCATGGTCAACCCGCTCGCCGTGGGTTGTGATAGAGATCAGCGAACATGTCGGCCATGGCCTCTTCGCTGGGCTCGTCCTGCTGCTGCACATTCACCGCCCGCGTGACCAACTGGTGGCCCCTTGGCAGGTGCAGGTCGTCAGGAATGCGTGGGCCATCGGTAAGATAGGCCACTGGCAGTTCATGACTGATGGCAAGGCTCAACACATCGCCAAGGCTTGCCGTTTCATCGAGTTTGGTCAGGATGCAGCCGGCCAGGCCACAGCGCTTGTAGCTGTGGTAGGCGGCGGTCAGCACCTGCTTCTGGCTGGTGGTGGCCAGCACCAGGTAGTTCTTCGCGGCAATGCCACGCCCGGCCAAGGTTTCCAGCTGCATGCGCAGCGCAGGGTCGCTGGCTTGCAGGCCGGCAGTATCGATCAGCACCACGCGCTTGCGCAGCAGTGGCTCCAGCGCTGCTGCCAGCGACTGGCCCGGGTCGACGTAAGTCACCGGCACGTTGAGGATGCGGCCCAGGGTCTTGAGCTGCTCCTGGGCGCCGATACGGAAGCTGTCCATGCTCACCAGCGCCAGGTTCTGCGCGCCGTACTTGAGCACGTAGCGCGCGGCCAGCTTGGCCAGGGTGGTGGTCTTGCCCATACCCGCCGGGCCGACCATGGCGATCACCCCGCCCTCTTCGATCGGCTCGATTTCAGG
This sequence comes from Pseudomonas sp. USTB-Z, assembly GCF_019691255.1. Classification (NCBI taxonomy): domain Bacteria; kingdom Pseudomonadati; phylum Pseudomonadota; class Gammaproteobacteria; order Pseudomonadales; family Pseudomonadaceae; genus Pseudomonas; species Pseudomonas sp. USTB-Z. The sequence continues at coordinate 81,118 of NZ_JAECZP010000021.1, read as the reverse complement.
TACTTCGATCATCCGCGCCAAGTGAGCCAGCAGCATGCGCCAAGCCTGGCGCGGTTCCTCGATCTCGGCGGTCAGGTCCAGCAGCTCGCGGGCGATCGGCCCGGACAGGCCGATGCGCTGCAGGCGGCGCCAAAGGTTGGCCTGCTGCGGCTTGCTGCCCTGCAGCTGATTCCAGGCCAGCGAACCGAGTTGCACTTCCAGCAGCTCGCGCAGGCCCGACAGCTCCGAGCGCATGGCATCGAACAGGCGCGGGTCAACCGGCGCAGCAGCCGGTACGGCGGCGGCCTCAGGGGCATCGACGTGCGGCTCGATCAACGGTTCGGCAGCGGTCAAAGATTGCCCGGCGAACAATTGGCGGTTGTTGTCGCTGCTGTCCTGACGCTGGTCCAGCTCGGCCTGGGCAGTGGCAATGCGCGTGTGGGTCTTGCGCAGCTCTTCTTCCAGCTCGGCGTTGGGCACACGCGGGGCCAGGGCGGACAGCTTGTAGTCCAGCGCGGCCGTCAGCTCGACACCACCGGCAATGCGGCGGTTGCCAATGATTGCGGCATCGGCGCCCAGCTCGTCACGGACCAGTTTCATGGCCTGACGCATATCGGCGGCGAAAAATCGCTTAACTTGCATTATCCCCTACCTCAGCCGTTAGGGCCCACGGTGGCAACGATGGTGACTTGCTTGTTGTCAGGTATTTCCTGATACGCCAGAACATGCAAATTCGGTACAGCCAGGCGACCGAAACGCGACAACATGGCGCGGATCGGGCCGGCGACCAGCAGGATGGCCGGCTGACCCTGCATTTCCTGGCGCTGGGCCGCCTCGATCAGCGAACGTTGCAGCTTCTCGGCCATGCTAGGTTCCAGAAGAACACCGTCTTCCTGACCTTGCCCGGCCCTTTGCAGACTATTCAGCAAAATCTGTTCCAACCTTGGCTCCAGGGTAATCACTGGCAGCTCCGACTCAACGCCGACAATGCTTTGCACGATGGCGCGACACAATCCGACGCGCACCGCCGCCACCAGTGCGGCGGTATCTTGACTCTTGCCGGCGTTGTTCGCGATGGCCTCGGCAATACTGCGAATATCGCGCACTGGCACCTGTTCCGACAACAGGGCTTGCAGCACCTTGAGCAGCCCCGACAAGGAAATGACACCCGGCACCAGCTCTTCTGCAAGTTTAGGCGATGCCTTGGCCAGCACCTGCAGCAACTGCTGAACCTCTTCGTGGCCGATCAGCTCGTGGCAGTGTTTCTGCAGAATCTGGTTGAGGTGGGTGGCCACCACGGTGCTGGCATCGACCACGGTGTAACCCAGCGACTGCGCCTGTGAGCGCTGGCCGACGTCGATCCACACCGCTTCCAGGCCAAACGCCGGGTCGCGCGCGGCAATACCGTTGAGGGTGCCAAACACCTGCCCAGGGTTGATTGCCAGTTCGCGGTCCGGGTAGATCTCCGCCTCGGCCAGAATCACCCCCATCAGGGTCAGGCGATAGGCGCTGGGCTGCAGGTCGAGGTTGTCACGAATGTGCACGGTGGGCATCAGGAAGCCCAGGTCCTGCGACAGCTTCTTGCGCACGCCCTTGATCCGCGCCAGCAACTGGCCGCCCTGGTTGCGATCGACCAGCGGGATCAGCCGATAGCCGACCTCCAGGCCGATCATGTCGATAGGAGTGACGTCGTCCCAACCCAGCTCCTTGGTTTCCAGCGCACGCTGTGGCGAGGGCAGCAGGTCCTGCTGACGCTGCGCCTCTTGCTGGGCTTTGACCTTGGCCTGTTGCTGTTTCTTCCACACCAGGTAGGCGCCGCCGGCCGCCATCAGGCCGAGGCTGAGGAAGGCAATGTGCGGCATGCCCGGCACCAGGCCCATGACGATCATCAGCCCCGCCGACACCGCCAGCGCCTTGGGCGAATCGAACATCTGCCGATTGATCAGCTTGCCCATGTCTTCAGAGCCTGAAGCACGGGTGACCATGATCGCGGCGGCGGTGGACAGCAGCAGTGATGGCAATTGCGCCACCAAACCGTCACCAATGGTCAGCAGGGCGTAGACCTTGCCGGCCTCGCTGAACGACATATTGTGCTGCAGCATGCCGATGAGCATGCCACCGATCAGGTTGATGAACAGGATCAGCAAGCCGGCGATGGCGTCGCCGCGCACGAACTTGCTGGCACCGTCCATCGAACCGTAGAACTCGGCCTCCTGCGCCACCTCGGCACGGCGGTGCTTGGCCTGAGCCTGGTCGATCAGGCCGGCATTGAGGTCGGCGTCGATGGCCATCTGCTTGCCGGGCATGGCGTCGAGGGTGAAACGCGCACTCACTTCCGAGATACGCCCGGCACCCTTGGTCACCACCACGAAGTTGATGATCATGAGGATGGCGAACACCACGGCACCGACCACGTAGTTACCGCCGATCACCACCTCACCGAAGGCCTGGATCACTTTACCGGCAGCGCCATGGCCCTCCTGGCCATGCAGCATGACCACACGGGTGGACGCGACGTTCAGGGCCAGGCGCAACAACGTGGCCACCAGCAGGATGGTCGGGAACGCGGCGAAGTCGAGGGGGCGCAGGGCGTATACACAGACCAGCAGCACAACGATCGACAGGGCGATGTTGAAGGTGAAGAACACGTCGAGCAGGAACGGCGGTATCGGCAACATCATCATTGCCAACATCACCAGCAGCAACAGCGGCACCCCCAGGTTGCCCCGGCCGAGCCCGGCCAGGTTGTTGCGGGCGTTGCTGATTAACTGAGTGCGATCCACCGCGAGTCCTCTTGATGCAAAACTTTGACGCCCAGGGGGCGCCTGGGCGTGGCTTTGCAAGAAGCTTTCCAACTTTGCTCGGCGAGGGATTTATGTGGCTGGTACCGGCCCTTTCGCGGGTGAACCCGCTCCTACACGACGGCCTGCGCCCAACCACCGACAGGTGTCCACCACCGTATGGGAGCCGGCGCGCCCGCGAAAGGGCCAGAAGCCGTGATACAAGGTCAACTGTCGCGGCGCAGGTCCGGCGGGATCGGCAGGTCGTCTTTCAGCGGCTCTGGGCGCTTGCCTTTGCCGGATCGGTATTGGCGAATCTGGAACACATATGCCAACACCTGGGCCACCGCCAGGTACAGGCCAGCAGGGATTTCCTGCTCAATTTCGGTGGAGTAATAGATCGCCCGCGCCAGCGCTGGCGACTCGAGAATCTGGACCTTGTGCTCCACGCCAATCTCGCGGATCTTCAAGGCAATGAAGTCGGTCCCCTTGGCCAGCAACAGTGGCGCCACCCCACCCTTCTCCGGGTCGTATTGCAAGGCCACCGCATAGTGCGTCGGGTTGGTGATGATCACGTCTGCATCAGGCACCGCCGCCATCATGCGCCGCTGCGAAGCCTCGCGCTGCAGCTGGCGAATACGCTGTTTGACCTCGGGTTTGCCTTCGGAGTCCTTGTACTCGTCACGCACCTCCTGCTTGGTCATCTTCAGCTTGTTGTGTGCCTGCCACAGCTGGAATGGTACATCCGCCGCCGCAATCAGCAACAACCCTGCCGCCATCCACAGCGCACTCCAGCCAACCACCTGAACACTGTGTATGATCGCTTGATCCAAAGGCTCGTTGGCAATGGAGAGCAACGCCTGGCGGTCGTTGACCAGCACCACTATCGCCACTACCAGAATCACGAAAAACTTGGCGAGCGCCTTCAACAACTCGGTCAGGGCATTCATCGAGAACATGCGCTTGATCCCCGACAACGGGTTCATGCGGCTGAATTTCGGCTGCAACAGGCTGCCGGAAAACAGGAAACCGCCCAGGGCGATGGGTGCGACAAAGGCGATCACGAACAACAGGATCAGTATCGGCTGTACCGCCCAGATGGCCATCTTGCCCGAAGCCAGAAGAAAGGCCCCCATGGCGCGCTCGTCGACGATGATGTCGCGGGTCAGGCTGAAATTCATGCGCATCATGGCAAGCAAGGTCTCGGCCAGGTGCCCACCAAACGCCAGCAAGCCACCCGCGCCGGCCAACGTCACCGCCACGGTGTTCAACTCTTTGGAGCGCGCGATCTCTCCCTTCTCGCGGGCAGTGCGCTTGCGCTTCTCGGTGGGCTCTTCTGTCTTGTCCTGACCGCTCTCGCTTTCCGCCATGATCAGCGCGCCCTTGCCAATTCACGCAACCATTGCAGCGCTTCGCTGGCCAATGCCTGGTAGTGGGAGAGGATATCGGCCAGGCCGATCCAGAAAATGGCCATGCCCATGACCAGGGTCAACGGGAAACCGATCGAGAAGATATTCAACTGCGGTGCCGCACGGGTCATCACGCCAAAGGCGATGTTCACAACCAGCAGCGCAGCGATTACCGGCAGGATCAACAAAAGCCCAGCACCGAACACCCAACCCATGCGTCCGGCCAGCTCCCAGAAGTGATTGACCACCAGCGCACTCCCCACCGGCAAGGTGGTAAAGCTCTCGGTCAGCACCTCGAACACCACCAGGTGCCCGTTCATCAACAGGAACAGCACGCTCACCAACATGGTCATGAACTGGCTGATTACCGTGACGTTGACCCCGTTGGCGGGGTCAACCATCGAGGCGAAGGCCATGCCCATCTGCACCGCAACAATCTGCCCGGCAATCACGAAAGCCTGGAACAACAACTGCAAGGCCAGGCCAAACAGCGCGCCAACGATGATCTGCTCGGCGCACAGTAGCAAACCGCGCAGGCTCAGCGGGTCGAATTCAGGCAGCGGTGGCAGTGCAGGCACGATCACCACAGTAATCGCCACTGCCACGTAGAGGCGCACCCGCGCCGGCAACATGCGGGTACCGAAAATCGGCATGGTCATCAGCACCGCCGTTACTCTGAACAACGGCAGGATGAAGGTGGCGACCCAGGTGCCGATCTGCGTATCGGTCAGTTCCAGCATTGTCGCGTCAACCAATCAGCTGCGGGATGCTGGTGTATAGGCTGGTGATGTACTCCATGAACTTCTGCACCAGCCACGGCCCGGCAATGATCAGCGTGATCAGCATCACCAGCAGGCGCGGCAGAAAGCTCAGGGTCTGCTCGTTGATCTGCGTGGCTGCCTGGAACATCGCCACCACCAGACCCACCAACAGGCTTGGCACAACCAGCACGGCGACCAGCAGGGTGGTCAGCCACAGGGCGTCACGGAACAGGTCGACAGCAACTTCAGGTGTCATCGGCGGCTCTCCTTGACGGCGTCAGACGCCGCCGAAACTGCTGGCCAGGGTGCCCATGATCAGCGCCCAGCCGTCGACCAGCACGAACAGCATGATCTTGAACGGCAGCGAGATGATCAGCGGCGACAGCATCATCATACCCATGGCCATCAGCACACTGGCCACGACCATGTCGATGATCAGGAACGGGATGAAGATCATGAACCCGATCTGGAACGCGGTCTTGAGCTCCGACGTGACGAATGCCGGCACCAGGATCGTCAGCGGCACCTGGTCGGGGCCGGCGATGTCGGTGCGCTTGGACAGGCGCATGAACAAGTCAAGGTCGCTCTGCCGGGTTTGCGCCAGCATGAAGTCCTTGAGCGGGCCCTGGGCTTTGTCGATCGCCTGCTGGGCAGTCATCTGCTCCTTCAGGTACGGCTGCAGGGCATCCTGGTTCACTCGCTCGAACACCGGGGCCATGATGAACATGGTCAGGAAAAGCGCCATGCCGTTGAGCAACTGGTTCGAGGGCGTCTGCTGCAGGCCCAGGGCCTGGCGCAAAATCGAAAACACGATGATGATGCGGGTAAAGCTGGTCATCAGAATGACGAACGCCGGGATGAAGCTCAGCGCGGTCATGATCAGCAGGATTTGCAGGCTGACCGAATATTCCTGTTGCCCGTCCGGGGTGTTGGACAGGGTGATGGCCGGAATCGACAGCGGGTCGGCGGCCAGGGCCAGCGGCGCAGCCAGCAGCAGCGCCAGAGTCAACAACGTACGCAGCGCGCCGCTCATCACTTGTTGTCCTTAGGGTCCTTGCCCATGAGCTCCATCAGCCGCTGGGCAAACTCCGGCGTCGCCTGACGGACGCTTGCCGGTACTTCCACGGGTTCGGCCAGTACATGCAGGGCCTCGATGGTGCCGGGGGTATGGCCTATCAGGATCTGCTCCTTGCCTACCTGCACCAGCAGCAGGCGGTCACGCGGGCCGATGGCACGGCTGCCGACAATCTCGATCACCTGCCCACCCTTCACAGCGGTGCTCTGCAGGCGCCGCAGCAGCCAGGCCAGGAAGAAGATCAGGCCCACCACCAGCAGCAGGCCCAAGACCATCTGCGCCAACTGCCCGCCGAGACTGCCAGGTTGAGCCACCGGGGTGGCCGCTGGCGAGGCCGCCGCCAGGCAGGCGTGGCTGGCGAAAAGCACCGCTGCCGCAGCGATGGCGCGCATCGTGCCCTTCACTCAGCGCAGCTTCTTGATACGTTCGCTGGGGCTGATCACGTCGGTCAGGCGGATGCCGAACTTTTCGTTGACCACGACCACTTCGCCATGGGCGATCAGCGTGCCGTTGACCAGCACGTCGAGCGGCTCGCCGGCCAGACGGTCGAGCTCGATCACCGAGCCCTGGTTGAGCTGCAGCAAGTTGCGGATGTTGATCTCGGTGCTGCCCACCTCCATGGAAATGTTCACCGGGATGTCCAGGATCACGTCCAGGTTCGGGCCTTCGAGGCTGACATTTTCGTTCGGCTTCGGCGAGCTGGCGAATTCTTCCATCGGCAGGCGGCCCGGGCCGCTGCTGCCGGTGTCCCCGCCCAGCAGTGCATCGATGTCGGCCTGGCCGGCAGAACCGGTTTCTTCCAACGCTGCGGCCCACTCATCGGCCAGTGCCTGGTCCTCTGGGGAGGTGATCTCGTTTTCGTTAGCCATGATTTCCTCGACAGGCATTCAATTCGTTGTAAGCGACCGGCACACCGTCAGCGGCGTTCGATCGGGTCAATGATCTGCAGGGCCAGGTTGCCCTTGTGCGAGCCCAGCCGCGCCTTGAACGCTGGCACCCCGTTAGCGCGCAGCACCAGGTGCTCGGGCAGTTCCACCGGGATCACGTCACCCGGCTGCATGTGCAGGATGTCGCGCAGCTTCAGCTGGCGTCGGGCGACCGTGGCGGTCATTGGCACGGCCACGTCCAGCACGTCCTCGCGCAGGGCCTTGACCCAGCGCTCGTCCTGGTCGTCCAGGTCCGACTGGAAACCGGCGTCGAGCATTTCCCGCACCGGCTCGATCATCGAGTACGGCATGGTCACGTGCAGATCGCCGCCGCCGCCGTCCAGTTCGATGTGGAAGGTGGACACCACCACCGCCTCGCTGGGGCCGACAATGTTGGCCATGGCCGGGTTGACCTCGGAGTTCATGTACTCGAAGCTGACCGGCATGATCGCCTGCCAGGCTTCCTTGAGGTCGACGAAACACTGGTCCAGCACCATGCGCACCACACGCAGTTCGGTCGGGGTGAACTCACGCCCTTCGATCTTGGCGTGGCGGCCATCGCCGCCAAAAAAGTTGTCCACCAGCTTGAACACCAGCTTGGCGTCGAGGATGAACAGCGATGTGCCGCGCAGCGGCTTGATCTTGACCAGGTTGAGGCTGGTGGGCACGTACAGCGAATGCACGTATTCGCCGAACTTCATGACCTGCACGCCACCCACGGCCACGTCCGCGGAGCGGCGTAGCAGGTTGAACATGCTGATACGGGTGTAGCGGGCGAAGCGCTCGTTGATCATTTCCAGGGTCGGCATGCGACCCCGCACGATACGGTCCTGACTGGTCAGGTCGTAGCTTTTGATACTGCCAGGCTCGGATGCACTCTCGGTCTGCACCAGCCCGTCGTCGACACCGTGCAACAGGGCATCGATTTCATCCTGGGACAGCAGGTCCTGTACGGCCATTGCGGACTCCTACTGCAATACGAAATTGGTGAACAGCAACTGGTCGATGACCGGCTTGCCGACTTCCTTCTGCGCCACTTCCTGGACCACCGCGGTGGCCTTCTGGCGCAGCATCTCCTGCCCTACCGGGCTGCTGGCGAGGGTGTCGAACCCTTGCCCGGAGAACATCATCACCAGGTTGTTGCGGATCACCGGCATGTGCACCTTGAGGGCATCCAGGTCGGCCTGGTTACGCGCCTGCAGAGTGATGCTCAGCTGCATGTAGCGCTGGCGGCCGTTCTGGTTGAAGTTGACCACGAAGGCCGGGGTCAGCGCCTCGTAGATCGCCCCTGGCTTGACGTTGCTGGCCGTGGCCTCGGCGGCCGGAGCCGGCTCGCTCTTGTGCATGATGAACCAGGTAGCGCCCACCGAAAGGCCGATCGCCAGCAAAAGGCCGACGACAGCCAGCAGGATCAGCTTGAGTTTGCCTTTAGTGGCGGGGTCTTTGACTGCTTCGCTCTTCGCCATGCCAATAATCCGTCGTCCATCGGGGGGTTCAAGGGAGGATGGCTTGGCTTGAGCAAGTGTTATGCCAGATTTTGCAGGGGATGGATTCCAGCAGGTTTTGCGGTGCTGGCTGCTTCGCGGCCACGCCCGCTCCCACAGCTACCGCACAGGGTTCGAAATCAACGAAACGCCTGTTGGAGCGGGCTCGCCCGCGAAGAAGCCAGCCCAGGCCAACCGTTATCAGGCGTAGTAATCGACCGCACTGTCGCCGACAACCACCTGCTGCTCCAAAGGCCGGGCGCTATCGACCGCCTCGACCCCACCCTGCTCGGAGCGGCGCGCCGCCACCCCGGAAAAGTTGCTGCCCTGCGCCTGCCCCTGCTGTTGTTGCTGCCCGCGCGACTGGTCAGCCACGTTGACATCCGGCTGCGCCAACCCCTGCTGGGCAAACAGTTCGCGCAGGCGGTGCACCTGGCTGTCGAGGGCATCACGTACGCCGGCGTGGCCGCTGATGAAGGTGACCTGGGTCGCCTGGTCCGCCGCAACATTGACGCGAATGTCGAGGCGACCGAGTTCTGCTGGCTCCAGCTGGATATCAGCCGACTTGAGGTTCTGGCTGGACAGGTACATGACCCGGTTGACCAGGCCTTCTGCCCAAGCGTTCTGGTTCATTGGCAATGGCTGATGCAGCGGGTTCGCATTGGCCGGCACGGCATTGGCGGTCTTGGCCGTGGCCGCCTGGGTCAGGCTGGCCAGGCGGTTGGCAAAATCATCGATGCGGGTGTCGCTGCTGGCACTCTTGGTGTCTTTCAGGCCGTCCTCAAGCAAGCTGCCAAAAGCCTTGTCACCGGATTCGGTGCTTTCGCCATCGGCATTCTCGACCAAATTCGCCAAGGTATTGACGGCCGCCTGCCCTTCCTCGCCCTGAGCCTGGGCAGCATCGAGGGCATGTGCCGAGGTGCCACCCTTGGCCTGGGCACTGTGCTCCAGCGCGAAGCGCAGGGTTGGCAGGTTGGCCAGAGGGTCAGCATCCGGATCGAAGGCCTCCTCGCCGGACGGCTCTTCAGGCAGTGCCGCGGCGACCTGGGTTTGCGCCGTGGCCGCCTGCAGCACGGGCGCCACCGCCTCGGCCTGCGCCTGGATCAGTTGTGCGCCGGGCTGGGCATCAGTGACCTGACCGGCCACCAGGCTGGCATCACGCACACCCGTATCGGCCTGGGCCGAATCCTCTTTTGGCAACTTGTTGCCGTCATCGGCAACTGCAGCTTTGCCAGCCGGGTCTTTCTTGCCGCCGGCTGCCGCATCAGGTTTGTCCTTGGGCTTGGCTTGAGCAACCTTGTCGTCCTGCCCGGTAACCTTGTCGCGGCCCTGCCTGGCCATCACCTGGCCAAAGGCATCGCCCTTGTCGCCCAGCGCCTGCAGCGGCTTGTCCGCCTGCACGGCGGCCGAACGCGAGGTCTTGGCAATGGCATTGGCTTGCAACAAAGGGTTGGGTGCGACAGGCATCGAGCGGTCTCCGCGCCAGAAACAAAAATCATCGGGGCAGAGACAGGCAAGACTCGCGCCAACTCGCGTATCAGCCTGCGGAAATACGTTGCTGCTCACCGCGGTAAAAGTGCTGCACCACGACGAATTCCATGTCGATGCGGCTGATCAAGTCTTCAATTCCATATAACGGGGGCCGCCGTGCGCGCTCTTCGAGCTGCTGGCACAGGCTGGCCAAGGCCACCGCGCCCATGTTGCTGCTGCTGCCCTTGAAACTGTGGGCTGCCGCGCCAAGCTCCTCGGCGCTTTTGGCCGCGTGCAGCTGGCCAAGACGCCGCTCTGAGTCGTCGAGAAAAGTCTGCACCAACTGCAGGTAGCCATCTTCCATGACCTCACGCAGGTCACTGAGTACCTTGTGGTCAATATGCATGTCAGTCACTTGTTCACTCCTTGATCAAGCCAGATTATGCCCGAGCCAACCCGTGGCTCACCATACGAACTCCACATGCGCGCAACGCCCGCCTTCACTCCAGCGCGCGTCACTGGCCAACTGCCGCACCAGATTCAGACCGCGACCGCTCAGCCCCTGATCCAGCGAAGGCCGCGCAAGCACTTGCTGCACGTCGAAGCCGGCACCGCTGTCGCGCACCTCGATCATCAGACGCCCACCGCCGCCATGCGGTTCAACCTTGAAATCGATGCTTACAAAGCCTTCGGTCAGCGAGCCCAGGCGCCGGGCGCGCTCCTGGTAATAGTCGGTAAAGCCCTGCACATCGCGCTTGAGCTGTGAGTCCAGGCCCAGCACACCATGCTCAAGCGCATTGGCATACAACTCGCTAAGCACACTGTGCAAGTTGCCGGTACGCGCGCGCAGGCCATGAATTTCTTGCAACAACTGCACCAGGTAAGGCACAGGGTTGAAGCGCTTAAGGCTTTCGCCACGCACTTCGAAGCTCAGCGACCAGTCCAGCGGGCTGGAGCGGCCACTATCAGAGTAGATCATCGGTGCCGGCACCCGCTCCTCGGCAGTGAACATGCGAATATCGCACAAGCTGATGTCATCGCGTGGCTGCCCACCAAAACGCTCCAGGGCCAGCATCAGCTCATCGAACAACTGCACAGGGTCGCGGTTGTCGGCCAGCACCGCTCGCAGGCGCTGTACGCCAAACAGGCGCTCCTGGTCGTCGGCGGTATCGAGCACACCGTCTGACAGCAGCAACAGGCGCTCGCCCGGTGCCAGCGGCAACACCTCTGTGCTGTCATCGAAGCGCTCAGCGGCCAGAATGCCCAGCGGCAGGTGCCGCGAACTCAGTGCCGACAGCACTTGGCCATCCACCGACAGGCGATAGCCATCAGGCATACCGCCATTCCATACCTCCACCGAGCCGCGCTGCATGCTGAGGTTGAGCAGCAGCGCACAGCAGAACATGTCCACCGGCAGGATGCGCTTGAGCTTGGCATTCATCTCGCGCAGGATCTGCGCCATGCCGTAGCCCTTGGCGGTCATGCCGTAGAACACCTCAGCCATCGGCATGGCGCCGACCGCCGCCGGCAGGCCATGACCGGTGAAATCGCCAAGCAGCACACGCATGTCGCCGGCCGGGGTAAATGCCGCCAGCATCAGGTCGCCATTGAACAGCGCGTAAGGCGATTGCAGGTAGCGAATGTTGGGTGCAGAAAGGCAACCCGAGTGGGCCACCTTGTCGAACACCGCCTTGGCGACCCGCTGCTCGTTAAGCAGGTGATGGTGATGCCGGGTGATCTGGTCACGCTGTTCCAGTACCGTTGCCTGCAAGCGACGCAGACGGTCCATGGCGCGAATCTTGGCAGCGAGGATCACCGCACTGTAGGGCTTGGCCATGAAATCATCGCCCCCCGCCTCCAGGCAACGCACCAGGCCTTCTTCTTCATTCAGCGACGTCAGGAAAATGATCGGCACCAGCGCCTCGCCAGCCAATGCCTTGATCTGCCGCGCCGCCTCGAAGCCATCCATGACCGGCATCAGGGCGTCCAGCAGCACCAGTTGCGGGCGCCGCTCGAGGTACAGCGCTACCGCCTGCTCGCCGTTTTCCGCAGTGAATACCTGATGCCCCTGGCGGCGCACGATCTGCGCAAGCAGAAGGCGATCGACAGCACTGTCTTCGGCGACCAGCACGGTCAACGCCTGTTCGGCCGGCATGTCGGCGCTCAACTGATATCGAAGAGTTTTTCGAAATTGGAGATAGCGAGAATCTTGCGCACGTCGGAGCTGGCATGCACTACCCGCACATCCGACTCGTCGCCGCCCGCGTGGTCGCGCAGCAACAGCAGCATGCCCAGCGCGGAGCTGTCGAGGTAGGTGGTGTCCTTCAGGTCGACGACCACCGAATCCGGGCGCCTGGGCTGGCGTTCGTAGGCGTCGCGAAACTCCTGATGCTTGCCGAAATCGAAGCGCCCCTTGATCTTGATGGTCAGCTTTTTCCCGTCCTGCGAAAAATCAGTCTCGACTGCCATGCTAGCGATTCCTTCGATGATGGCGGATGCAACTGCTCTAAGGTTTAGCAGGCGATGGTGGGGGTGGCAAGCGGATGCAGGCTCGTGGCTTTGATGGCCTGTACGGCCTCTTCGCGGGTAAACCCGCTCCTACATCAATCGGTGGTGTCGCCCAATACCGTGGTAGGAGCGGGTTCACCCGCGAATAGGCCGGACCTGCCAGCCAATATACCCGGTCATACACCGTCGCAGCCGCCACCGCATTCGCGGGCAAGACATCGCATTTGTTTCGGGCCAATTATTCCGCTGCAAGGCCTGCGGCGAACACCTATAGAGGGTTTTGCCGCGGTAGGCGCTGCGACAGCTCATCCAGCAAGCGCTGCTCGCGCTTGTCTTCAGCGCGCCGGGCCTCGTCCTGGTAGCGCTGTACCAGCTTGCGCAAACCTTCCACCCGGGCATAGGCCTGCTGCCAGGCACCACGGGCATTATTGAGGTTGTTCTGGTGCCAGACCAGGCTTTGCCGCTGCTGGGTCATGGCCGTTTCCAGCTGCCCCAGAAAACGCTGATAATTGACCAGCCAGCTGCCATTGACCCCTTGCCCGCCGCGGTTGATCCACTGCAACTGGTAATCCTCGCGAAAGCGCTCCAGCTCAGCCAGCTTGGCCTGGGCCGTGGCCACCTGCTGCTGGAAATGGCCAAGGCGCTGAGCCGCCTTGCGCTCGGCCTCTTCGGCCATGTCCACCACCGGCGCCAGGCGCGCGGCACGTCCGGGCAGCGCCATGGCTTATCAACCTGCCGGGGGCGTGAAAATTGCCCCCAGCTGTTCGCGGCTCTGCGCCATGCCCACATTCTCGCCCAGGCCTTGGCGCAGGAACTCAACCAGCTTCGATTGCAAGGCAATGGCCAGGTCGGTCTCCGGATCACCGCCGGCCACATAGGCACCCACGCTGATCAGGTCGCGGCTTTGCGACAGACGCGACCACAGTTGCTTGAACTTCTGCGCCTGGCGCAAGTGGTCGGCATCGACCACTTGGGGCATGACCCGGCTGATCGACGCTTCGATGTCGATGGCCGGGTAATGGCCCTCCTCAGCCAGCCGACGCGACAGCACAAAGTGGCCGTCAAGCACGCCCCGCGCCGAGTCGGCGATCGGGTCTTGCTGATCGTCGCCTTCAGACAGCACGGTATAGAACGCAGTGATCGAACCACCGCCAGGTTCGCCATTGCCTGCCCGCTCCACTAGCTTGGGCAGCTTGGCGAACACCGAGGGCGGGTAACCCCGGGTGGCCGGTGGCTCGCCGATGGCCAGGGCAATTTCCCGCTGGGCCTGGGCGAAACGGGTCAACGAGTCCATCAGCAACAGCACATTCTTGCCTTTGTCGCGGAAGTACTCGGCAATGCGTGTGCAATACATGGCGGCGCGCAGGCGCATCAGCGGCGCATCGTCGGCCGGCGAAGCCACCACCACCGAGCGCTTGAGGCCCTCCTCACCGAGGATGTGCTCGATGAACTCCTTCACCTCGCGCCCCCGCTCACCGATCAGGCCGACCACGATGATTTCGGCCTCGGTGAAACGGGTCATCATGCCCAGCAGCACCGATTTACCCACCCCGGTACCGGCAAACAGGCCTAGCCGCTGGCCACGGCCGACGGTAAGCAGGCCGTTGATACTGCGAATGCCCACATCCAACGGCTTGCTGATAGGGTCGCGGTTGAGCGGGTTGATCACCGGGCCGTCCATCGGCACCCAGTCCTCGGCCTTCATCCCGCCCTTGCCATCCAGCGCACGGCCGGCGCCGTCGAGCACCCGGCCCAGCATGCTCATACCCATGGGCAGGCGGCCGCCGTCATCCAGCGGCACTACCCGGGCCCCCGGCGCGATGCCGACGATACTGCCCACCGGCATCAGAAACACCTTGGGCCCGGCAAAGCCCATGACTTCGGCTTCGACCTGCACCGGGTGATAACTGTCATCGTTGATCACCAAACAGCGGCTGCCGACTGCTGCGCGCAGGCCTTCGGCTTCCAGGGTGAGGCCAACCATACGCAGCAAGCGGCCTTCGACGATGGGCTGGGCCGGCAGCGCGATGGCCTCAGCGTAAGAGCCTAGGCGCTTGCCGAAACTGGTGCGTTCAAGGTGCATCTGGGCTGTCCACGGCACGCTCGGCCGGCGCGTCCAGGTCTATCGTCATGTCTGGCGCCGCCGGGTGCAGGGAATGGTCGTGCAACTGGTCGAACAGCTGCGCCACCGCTTTTTCGATACGCGTTTCCATGGTGGCATCGATACGGCTGTGGGCCGTCTCGATGCGGCAACCACCCGGTAGCAGCGCGCTGTCTTCCAGCAGCCGCCAGTTCTCCTCATGGCGTTCGCGCAGGGCCTTGGCCAGCTCGAAATCCTGCGGGTTGAGGTGGATGCGGATATTGTCCGCGCCCATGGGCAGCAGCTTGAGCGCTTCGCGCAGCACCTGAGTGATCTGGCTGGAATCGTTGCGCAGCTCGCGGCCAATCACCTGACGGCTCATGTGCGCGATCAGGTGCACCAGGCTTTTCTCGATCTGCGTATCCTGCTCGGCGATCGGCTCCATCAGGTTGGCCATCAGCCGCTCGAGGCTGTCCAGCTTGGCCTTCAGGGCCTCTTCGGCCTCCTGGCGGACTTTGAGCTGAGTGCTGTGGAAGCCCTCGCGCTCCCCGGTGGCGAAGCCCTCGTTGTAGGCCTCCTGACGGATGGCTTCGAGCTCTTCCAGGGTCAGTGGCTGGACTTCTTCCAGCGGCACTTCCTCGACTTCTTCCGCGATGACCTCGGGTTCCGGCTCTGGCTCGGGCGCAGGCTCCGGTTCCGGGTCGAAGCTGGGCAGCGTCCACACGTCCACGCCCTCGAGGTCGCGGGCGCGGATCAGGTCGCTGGGGTGGTGTTCTTTGGTGGGCATGCTGTCATGTTCTCAAACCATGTTCGGCCGACACGGTCCCTTGTAGGAGCGGGTTCACCCGCGAATGCGTCGGCAGCGACAACCTCGATTGCCAGGGCCGACGCCTTCGCGGGTAAACCCGCGCCTACAAAAGGCGGCGTCGGCCATGGGATCGCGAATACCTTAGATCATTTCCTCGGCGCCCTTGCCGCCAAGCACGATCTCGCCGGCCTCGGCCATACGCCGGGCAATGGTGAGGATTTCTTTCTGCGCGGTTTCCACGTCGCTGACCCGTACCGGCCCTTTGGCCTCCAGATCGTCGCGCAGCAACTCCGAAGCACGTTTGGACATGTTCTTGAAGATCTTGTCCTTGACCCGCTCGTCGGCGCCCTTGAGCGACACCACCAACACGTCGGAGGACACTTCGCGCAACAGCGCCTGGATGCCCCGGTCGTCGACGTCGGCCAGGTTGTTGAAGACGAACATCAGGTCTTCGATCTGCTCCGACAGGTCGCTGTCGATTTCGCGGATCGCGTCCATCAGTGCGCCTTCCACCGAGCTGTCGAGGAAGTTCATGATGTCGGCCGCCCGCTTGATGCCACCCAGGGTGGTACGCGCGGCGTTGGAGTTGCCCGAGAACTGCTTCTCGAGAATCTGGTTCAGCTCCTTCAGCGCCGCGGGTTGCACGGTGTTCAGCGATGACACGCGCAGGACGATGTCCAGGCGCACCTTGTGGTCGAAGTTGCTCAGCACTTCACCGGCCTGGTCCGGGTCGAGGTAGGCGACCACGATGGCCTGGATCTGTGGGTGCTCATAGCGGATCACGTCGGCCACGGCACGCGGCTCCATCCACTTTAGGCTGTCCAGGCCGCTGGTATTGCCGCCGAGCAGGATGCGGTCGACCAGGCCGTTGGCCTTGTCCTCGCCCAGGGCCTGGTTGAGCATCTTGCGGATGTACGCATCAGAACCGACGCCCAGGCTGGTCTGGTCGCCGACGATGTCGACGAACTCGCTCATCACCTGTTCAACCTGGTCACGGTGCACATTGCCCATCTGCGCCATGGCCACACCCACCCGCTGCACTTCCTTCGGGCCCATGTGCCGCAGCACCTGGGCCGCATCGGTCTCGCCCAGCGAGAGCAGGAGGATCGCCGCCTTGTCGACGCGGCTCAGCTTGGCGGTAACGGCTCGGTTATCACTCATCGGCGTTGATCCAGTCTTTCACGACCTGAGCCACACGGCCCGGGTCTTCGGCCACCAGGCCTTTGATTGCGTTGAGCTGTGCCTCGTAACCCTCGCTCGGGCTAGGCAGCAGAATGCTTGTCGGGCCACCCAGGCTGACGCGGTCGTTGGCCAGTTCGCCATCCAGCCCCATCATGCCGCCCAGCTCCATGTCGCTGTCCGGGGCAGCCTGCTTGCCGCCCCCGGTAATGTTGTTCAGCACTGGCCGCAGCACGCCGAACACCAGCACCAGGATGAACACCACGCCCAGCACCTGTTTGACGATATCCCAGAACCACGGCTGCTGGTAGAAGGCGATATCGGCGATTTCCTCGCCACGGTCGGCGGCGAACGGCACGTTGATCACTGTCACGCTGTCGCCACGGCTGGCATCGAAGCCGACTGCGTCCTGCACCAGGCGGGTAAAGCGCGCCAGGTCCTCGGCACCCCATGGCGCCCGCGTGGTATCGCCAGTGGCCGGGTCGATCTTGACCTGGTCGTCCACCACCACCGCTACCGACAGGCGGGTCATGCGCCCCTGCTGCTGGCGGGTGTGGCTGATGGAACGGTCCAGCTCGAAGTTCTTGGTGCTTTGCTGACGTTTGTCTGACGGGTACGGCGCGAGCATCGGCTGACCGGTGGCCGGGTCCATGATCTGCTGGCCGTTGGCATCCACCAGCGGTTGGCCAGGCTGAATGGCAGCAGCCGGGGTAGCCGCGCCACCAGTGGTCTGCGGTGCAGAAGCGGCGCCTGGCGGCTGGTTGCTCAGCGCGCCAGGCACGCCTTGCGGGCCTTGGCTGCTGGCACGTTGTTCGTCGACCGACTGCTCGCTGCGCAACGCCGGCTGGTCGGGGTTGAACTGTTCGGAGGTGGACTCGACCGCGCTGAAGTCGAGGTCGGCGGACACTTCGGCCTTGTAGCGGTCGTTGCCCAACACCGGCTGCAGAATGTTGTGCACACGCTGGGTGAGCATGCCTTCCACCCGGCGGCTGTAGTCGAACTGCTTGCCGGCCTGGGTCAGCGCGGAATCCTGAATCTGTTCGGACAGCAGGTTGCCTTTCTGGTCGACGACGGTGACCTGGGATTTGTCCAGTTCCGGCACGCTGGTGGCGACCAGGTTGACGATGGCCATCACCTGCCCGGCTTCCAGTGCACGGCCTGGGTACAGCTCGACCAGTACCGAGGCGCTGGGCTTGCGTTCATCACGCACGAACACCGAACTTTTCGGGATGGCCAGGTGCACGCGCGCGGCTTTGACGTTGTTGAGGCTGGAAACGGTACGGGCCAGTTCGCCTTCAAGGCTGCGGCGGTAGCGGGTAGCTTCCATGAACTGGCTGGTGCCCAGGCCCTGCTCCTTGTCGAGCAGCTCGAAGCCGACATTGCCGTCGCTCGGCGCCACGCCGGCGGCTGCCAGTTTCAGGCGCGCACGGGAGAGGTCGTCGGCCTTGACCAGCAGGGCCCCCGAGTTGGGCTCCACGTTATAGGGGATGTCAGCAGCGGCCAGGGTGTCCATGACCTGCTTGGTGTCCATGCCCGACAGGCTGCCGTACAACGGACGGTAATCGGGTTGTTGCGACCACAGCACCACGGCAAAGCCGATGGCCACGCTGGCCGCCAGGCCGACCATGAGGCCGATCTGGCGCAGCATGGGCATCTGCGAGATGTTTTCCAGAAACGCCATGCCAAACAGCGGCGGCTTGGCCGCTGGCGAGCCAGCTTTGGCGGGGGCGTTTTCGACGACTGCTTCAGCCATGGGTTACATCCGTCCTCAAACCGGCATCTGCATGATGTCCTGGTACGCCTGGACCAGCTTGTTGCGTACCTGGGTCATGGCTTGCATCGACACGCTGGCCTTTTGCGAAGCGATCATCACGTCAGTCAGGTCGACGCCGCTTTTGCCGATTTCGAACGCGTTGGCCAGTTGGGTCGAGGCCTGCTGCGTCTCATGCACCTTGCCGATGGCCTGGCCGAGCATGTCGGCGAAGGTGCTTTGCCCTGGCGCCAGCTCGGGGGCGGCCGTTACCTTGGGCAGCGACATGGCATCGGCCTGCATGGCCCGCATGTCCAACATCAGACGATTGAATTCAACACCTTGGCTCATGACCCTTCTCTCTCCTGCGGCCGCATTTTTTTGACAGTCATGCGGCGAATGACCTACCTAAAGCAACAAAGGTGCCAGCCTTCGCAACTCATTTCCCAGGGATCACACAATTCCTGTGGGAGCGGCCTTGCGTCGCGATAGGGGCGCGGAGCGGCCCCAGGACTTCAGCTCCGCCGCAAAGATCGCCGGGGCTGCTTTGCGACCCTATCGCGACGCAAGGCCGCCCCCACAGAGGTCCGCGCCAGTTGCAGATGATTGGCCAGTCAGCCGAACAGACTGGCCTCGACGTCAAACCCGGCATCGCGCATCTGCGCCAGCTTGTAGCGCAACGTACGTGGACTGATCCCCAGGCGTTCGGCCGCCTCTTTGCGGCGGCCGCGCTCGGCGCGCAGGGTGTCGATGATCATCTGGTACTCGTGACGACGCATGTCATCCCCCAAGCCGCCGGCATCAGCAACCACCTGGAGAGATGGCTCGGTGCTAGCTGACAATGGAATGGCGCCTGCCAGACAAAAATCCGCCGCCTCGATCACGCCACCCTGCTGCAGAATCAACGCCCGCTGCAGGGCGTTGTCCAGTTCGCGCACGTTGCCCGGCCAGGCATAGGCTTGCAGGCAGGCCCGAGCCGCTGGCGAGAGGCGCACCGGGGTGTGCTTCATCTTGGCCACATGGCGCGCCAGCAAGCGCTCAGCCAGCTGCAGGATATCGCCCGGCCGCTCACGCAGCGGGCGCCAGGCCAGCGGAAACACTGACAGGCGGTAGTACAGGTCTTCGCGGAAGCGCCCGGCTGCCACTTCGCCGGCCAGGTCGCGGTTGGTGGTGGCCAGCACCCGAATGTCCAGGCTGATCGGCTTGCGCCCGCCTACCCGCTCCACCTCGCGCTCCTGCAGCACACGCAGCAGCTTGGCCTGCAAGGCCATGGGCATTTCCGAGATTTCGTCGAGCAGCAGGGTGCCGCCTTCGGCCTGCTCGAACTTGCCCGCCTGAGCCGCAATAGCGCCGGTGAAGGCACCCTTCTCGTGGCCGAACAGGGTGGCCTCGAGCATGTTATCGGGGATCGCCGCGCAGTTGATCGCCACGAAGGGCTGCGCCGCACGCGGCGACTGCTGGTGAATGTAGCGCGCCAGCACTTCCTTGCCAGTACCGGACTCGCCGGAAATCAGCACGGTCGAGTCACTGCGCGCCACACGGGCCGCCAGTTCCAGCAATTGGCGGCTGGCCGGCTCGCAGGCCACCGGCCCCTCTTCGCCGGTCACACGCCCGGCGGCATGCCGCTCCACGAGGCTGAGCAGCGCCTTGGGCTCGAACGGTTTGACCAGGTAGTCGACGGCGCCTTGGCGCATGGCCTCGACCGCACGCTCGACGGCAGCGTGCGCCGTCATCAACAGTACCGGCAACTGTGGCTGCTGGCGGCGCAGCTGGCTGAGCAACTGGTGCCCGTCCATACCGGGCATGTTGACGTCACTGACCACCAGGCTGAACGCGTCATCCACTACGGCCTCCAGCGCTTCTTCGGCACTGCCCACGGCCTGGTAGGCGAAACCGCCGATTTCCAGGGTATCGCCCAGCGCCTGGCGCAATACGCGGTCATCCTCGACCAGCAGCACCTTGATTGCCATTACACCCCCTCCGCCAATTGCCCGTCGATCAACGGCAGCTCTACCCGTACGCAGGTACCACGGCCGACTTTCGAGCGCAGGTTGATCGTGCCCTGGTGCGCACGCACCACCGCCTTGACCACGGCCAGGCCCAGGCCGGTGCCGGTGGCCTTGGTGGTAAGGAACGGCTCGCCCAAACGGCCGAGCAAGCCTGCATCGATGCCGCTGCCAGCATCGCTGACGCACAGGTGCAAGCTTCGTTCGCGGCGGTACAGGTGCACCTTCAGCCGTGCCGGGCCATCGCTGGCCTGCAGGGCATTTTCAATCAGGTTGAGCAAGGCGCCCACCAGGGTGTCGCGGTTGCACAGCAGCTCACCCAGATGACTGTCGCACTGCCAGCGCACGGCGTGCCCCTGCACATGCGCCTGGGCCGCCTGCTGCAGGGCCTGGAACAGCGCTTTCGGGGTCACCCGATCCCCCAGCGGCAACTCGCCACGGGCAAACACCAGCATGTCGCGCACCTGGTGTTCCAGTTCGTGCAGGCGCTCCTTCAAGGTCGCGGCGAAGCGCTGACGGGTTTGCGCGCTCAGCGCTTGCTCGTTGTCGGCCAGGTGGCCGGCATACAGCATGGCTGCCGACAGCGGCGTGCGGATCTGGTGGGCCAGCGAGGCAACCATGCGCCCCAACGACGACAGCCGCTCGTGGCGAGCCAGCTGGTCCTGGAGGCGACGGGTTTCAGTCAGGTCGTTGAGCAGCACCAATTGGCCAGGCTCGGCATCCAGTGAGCGGGTGGCGATCGACAGGCGGCGACCGTCGCGCAGCGAGACTTCGTGGCCGTCGTCCTTGCGCGGGGCAAAGCTACGGGCGATTACCTGACGCCACAATTGACCGATCAGAGGCTCGCCGAGCAACTCGCAAGCAGCCGGGTTGGCTTCGCGCACAAGGCCCTGGCCATCAATCACGATCACCCCGCCGGGCAGCAAATCCAGCAAGTTCTGCAGGCGGTTGGCCAGGCGTTCCTTTTCACTCAGTTCGTCAATGCGCTGGGCGCTGACCACGGCCAGCTCGCCCTTGAGCTCGCTGACCCGGGCTTCGAGCAGGCTGTAGGACTGGCTCAGTTGGCTGGACACCTGATTGAACAGGGCGAAGGCCTGCGCGATACCCTGGCCGTTGTCCTGCGCGACCGGGGTTTGCCCCTGCTGTTCGGGGGCTCGGGATACGTGGGCGGCCTGGGGCATCGTGCTCTCTCGCGTGGCTGACCGTCATAAAAACGGTGTGTTGCCAGCGATGTAGCAATAGCCGTGCCGGAGATAGGGATTTATGCCGGCCTCTTCGCGGGCACGCCCGCTTCCACAGGGATATCACCGAATTGAAGATGTGTATCGATCCTGTGGGAGCGGGCGTGCCCGCGAAGAAGCCGGCACAGGCAACCGCCAGGCGTCAATCCTCGGCCTGTTCCTCGCCACCCTGGCGGCTCATGCCGTACTTGCGCATTTTCTCGACCAGGGTGGTACGGCGAATACGCAAACGTTCAGCCGCGCGCGCAACGATACCGTTGGCATCGTCCAGCGCCTGCTGGATCAGGCCCTGCTCCAGGCTACCCAGGTAGTCCTTGAGGTCCAGGCCTTCGGGCGGCAGCATGGCGTGATTGCTGAAGTTGGGTGTGTGGCCATTGATCGCCACGCGCTCTTCCAGGTCGCTGCGCAGGCTGTCGACCATCTGCTCGTCTTCGTCATCGACATAGCGGAATTTCTTCGGCAGTTCCGACACGCCAATGACCCCGTACGGGTGCATGATCGCCATGCGCTCGACCAGGTTGGCCAGCTCGCGCACGTTACCCGGCCAGCCGTGACGACACAGCGACATGATCGAGGCGGAATTGAAGCGAATGGAACCGCGCTTCTCGTGCTCCATGCGCGAAATCAGCTCGTTCATCAGCAACGGGATGTCTTCCACCCGCTCACGCAACGGTGCCATTTCGATAGGGAACACGTTCAGGCGGTAGTACAGGTCTTCGCGGAAGGTGCCGTCCTCGATCATGGTTTCGAGGTTCTTGTGCGTCGCAGCGATGATGCGCACGTCGATGCTTTGGGTCTTGTTGCTACCCACGCGCTCGAAGGTACGCTCCTGCAGCACACGCAGCAGCTTGACCTGCATCGGTAACGGCATGTCGCCGATTTCATCGAGGAACAGGGTACCGCCGTTGGCCAGCTCGAAACGCCCGGCACGGCTGGTGATGGCCCCGGTAAAGGCGCCCTTCTCGTGGCCGAACAGTTCGCTCTCCAGCAGCTCGGCCGGGATCGCGCCACAGTTGACCGGCACGAACGGCGCTTCACGGCGCTTGGAATGGTAGTGCAGGTTGCGCGCCACCACTTCCTTGCCGGTGCCGGACTCACCCAGGATCAGCACGCTGGCGTCGGTATCCGCCACTTGCTGCATCATTTGCCGCACGTGCTGAATGGCACGGCTGGTGCCCACCAGGCTACGGAACAGATTGGGCTCGCGCTGGCGACCGCGCTCGCGCGCCTGGTCGTACATTTCGCGGTAAACCTGAGCACGGTGCAGCGAATCCAGCAGCTGGCTGTAGCTTGGCGGCATTTCCAGGTTGGAAAGCACCCGGCGGCGAAGGTCTTCCGGCAGCTCGGCAGAAGAAATTTCACCTAAAAGCAGAACCGGAAGGAACTCATCCCAGGTAGCCACTGTCTTAAGCAGCCCAAGCAGATTGCCCGGAGCATTCACGGTGCCGATGAGCACGCACAGCACTTCGCGGCTCGAGGACAATGGCTCGACCGCCTGCTGCCAGTCATGGCTGGCACATGCGAGGTTTTCTTCGCCGAGGAAGTTCAGCACCACCGCAAGGTCGCGGCGGCGCGCGCTGTCGTCATCGATCAGCAGAATCTTGGTTTCACGCCACATGCAATAGCAACTTCCCTAGTCATATCGGCGCCCTGCAGGGGCGTGCTCGACATCATTCCGACTGAATGGTCAGTGTTCGGACGTCTGAAATTCGAAAACAGCCACTAGTAAAGTCAAAAAACACCGATCAGTCAAATTAATGGCGCACGGCTTTTTGCAACATCGGTGGTCAGGTGAACAAATGGTATACCTTTGCCGCGTTCTTCGCCTGACGGATTTTCGTCATTTCATTGACCAAGGATTGACGCTCGCCACTTGCAACCTCGATTAGTTGGCGGTAAACGACCAGCAATTCCTCGAGACTGGCACTCACGTCCGCCTCATTTCCTTTGGCTTCGGACACCATGTCACCGATGCGCAAACGGCATTCCAGGTCCAACTCCCCCACCGCCTCCCAGTCGCGGTCGGCCAACGCCGCCAACAGCATGTCGCGGGTCTGTTCGATTCGGGTGATTACTTCGCTCATGTCTTGCTCCTTTATCAGGAGGCCGACGACTGGTCGCCAATTGCGTCCCAGCCTTCCTTTACAGTGATCAGCAGGCGCGCGACCTCGTCGATGATGGTCGGGTCGCCTTTGAGATTGGCTTCGGTCAGGCGGCGACTCATGTAGATATACAGGCTATCCAGTTCAGCCAGGTTGTCACCATGGTTTTCCAGGTCCAGCCCCTCACGCAGCCCACCGATGATGTCGATGGCCTTGCCGAGCAAAATACCTCGCTGCGCAATGTCATTGCGCGCGATGGCACCTTTGGCCTGGGCCATACGATCCAGGCCGCCCTGCATAAGCATCTGTACCAGGCGGTGTGGACTGGCTTCGGACGTCTGCGCCACGCCGTTGACTTTCTGGTATTGCCGAAGGGCCAACATCGGGTTCATGGATCTACCTCGTTGCAGCGAAAAAGGTTGCTTGTACCTGTGTATCGCCTGAGCGTCAAAAAACTTTAGTGCCAACGCAAAAAGCCCGGAGCGACAAGGGTCGCTGCCGGGCTTTTACATGGCAAAAGGCGAGAACGATCAGGAGTTCTTGGCCTGAGCGTTGATAGCGTCGAAAACCGATTTGATCTGGTCGGCCTGGGCATTCAGCTTGGCCACGGCGGTGTCCATTGCCACCCACTTCTTGGTCAGCGACTCGGTCAAAGCCTCGGTGCGACGATCCAGCGCAGTCTGCTGGTCTGCCAGGTTCTTCGCCACCTTATCCAGGTTGCTCTTGCGTGTGGCCAGGCTGCCGTCCGTGGAGTTGTACGGATCGATGGCCTTGTTCATGCGCTCGATCAGCCCATTGGAACCGGTGAACAACTCCTGAACTTCGGAGCCCAGCTTCTTGTCGTTCATCGCCGCGGTGAACTTGGTCGAGTTGAACTCGAGGGTGCCATCTTTCGTGGTGTTGATACCCAACTGGCTCAGGGTCGTCAGCTGGTCACCCGCCCCAACCTCCGACAGCACCTTGCGAATATCGTTGACCAGCGAACGGGTGGTCGGGTCGTTGCTCAACGGGCCGAGCGACAGGTTGTCATCCTCATCACGCGTGGACGTTGTCAGCGCAGTAATGGTTTTCTGCAACGTGTTATAGGCATCGACGAACGACTGAACCGACTTCCTCAGGCCATCATTGTCCTGCGACACCGAGACATTGGTGGGCACACCGTCGGCGCCCGACCTGGCGCTGACGCCCGTCAACTCCAGCGTGATGCCACTGATGGCGTCGGTAATGGTGTTCTTCTTGTTGGTGACCACCAGGCCGTCGATGGTCAGCTCGGCATCCTGCGCCATGGCGGTAATGAACCCGGCGCCGGTATCCGACATCTGCTGAGTACCGTCGATCTCAAGCTCAGGGACACCACTGACCATGAGGTCGGTATCGGCACCGGTGGTGGTTGAACTGAACACCAGCCGCGCACCGTCCTTGCCGTTCACGATGTTGGCGGAGATGCCTTGAACGGCCAGCTCTTTGTTGATCTGGTCGCGCACGGACTGCAACGAGGCGCCATCTTCAACTTCGAGCTCATAGGTATTGCCATTCTGCTCAATGGTCAGCGTCCCCCCGGTAACCGTTGCAGCCGCACCGCCAGCAATCGGGGCACTGGCCACTTTCGAACCGGTCGCCAGCTTGTTGACCACAATGTCATAGCTGCCTGCCACTGCCGTATTGCCAGCCGTCACCTTGACCACCGACTCATTGGCCGACTTGGCGGCATACGCATTGAAAGCGGGACTGGTGGAGCTGTTCAGCTTTGCCATGGCGTCCTGAAACGCCGTCAGGGCACTGCGAAGCGAGCCCACACCGGAAATCATCGCGGTATTGTTGCTGGTCTGCCGAGTGATCTGCGCCTTCTTGGCCGCCGTGTCGGCATTGACCAGCGCCGCGACCATTTCGGTGATATTCAGACCCGTACCTTGACCGATACTGGAAACCAGGGTGCTCGCCATACAGTTATCCCTCTTTGTTGACCGTCAGGGCCTGCTCCTGCAAGCCCGACGTGATTCCTGCTTTAGCACATTCTCCGCCGATCAAACCTTGGCGTCGAACAAAATACTGTTTACATCGCTCAGGTTATGCGCAATCCGCAATGCCTCTTCAGAAGGCAACTGGCGGATCAACTCGCCGGTTTCACTGGCGATGACCTTGACTACGATCTTTCCGGATTCTTCGTCCGTGGAGAATTCCAGGTTGCGTCGGGTGGCGCTGAGAAACTTTTCAATTTCCGAAACAGCGCTTTTCACTTTTTCGGCATCATTGCTGTGCTCGGCAGCACTGATGGCATTGGGTACCAGCGTGTCACTGCCGCCGCGCGAAGCCTCCTCAGCGCGAGCAACCGGTTTTTCGCCAGCCTGTTCGGCGGGGCGGGATGCCGGGTAGGACAGATTCAGCTTGACGCTCATGTCCATGTCTACCACCTCATAACGAAAAGGCGGGGAAGTGCCTTAGAATGCACTCCCCCGCCGATCACCATCAGCGATTACTGAAGCAGCTTCAGTACGGCGGATGGCAGTTGGTTGGCCTGGGCCAGAATCGAAGTGGAAGCTTGCTGCAGGGTCTGCTGCTTGGTCAGCTGAGCAGTTTCGGCGGCGAAGTCGGTGTCTTGTACACGGCCACGGGCGGCTTCGGCGTTTTCGTTAATGTTCTGCAGGTTGTTGATGGTGCTGGTCAGACGGTTCTGAACGGCACCCAGATCGGCACGGGTGCTGTTGATCGCGTTCAGCGCGTCATCAATAGCGCTCAGGGCGGCGGTGAAGGTCGCTTCGGCAGCGGCGCTGTCAGCACCGGTGATGCTCTGGCCACTCAGGCCGCTCAGCGCGCCAGTGGTGTTCATGGCATCGCTCAGGCTGATGGTGATCTGGTTGTCGCTGCCGGTGTTGGAGCCAACCTGGAAGGTCATGTCGCTGGCGCTACCGTCCAGCAGGTTCTTGCCGTTCAGCTGGGTCGAACCGGCGATACGGTCGATCTCTTTGAGCATCGACTGGAATTCTTTATCCAGTGCATCGCGGTCTGCTTCGCTGTTGTTGTCGTTTCGCGACTGAACAGCCAATTCACGCATACGTTGCAGGATGTTGGTCTGCTCTTGCATCGCGCCTTCAGCAGTCTGGGCGATGGAGATAGCGTCGTTGGCGTTTTTGATCGCCATGGTCTGGCCGCGGATCTGCGAAGTCATGCGGGTAGCGATCTGCAGGCCGGCAGCGTCGTCTTTGGCGCTGTTGATTTTCAGGCCGGAAGACAGACGGGTCATCGAGGTGCCCAGTGCATCGGAAGCCCGGTTCAGGTTCTTCTGAACGCCCAGGGAGGTGGTGTTGGTGTTTACAGTCAAAGCCATGACGAATTCCTCGTTGGATTGGGTACTACGGCTTCCGGCCTTGGCAATTCGCCGGAGGTGGCACAGAGAACCTTCGTAATAGTTATCGTCGTCAGGGCGTCTTGCTTTAGCGCAATTTCAAAAAAAATTGCTGGCACCGTGCCAGCCCAATGAAATCAAGGAGTTGACGCCAATTTACAGGCGCCATTTTGATGCAGGATAGAAAGTAAAACGCCGTCAGACGATGACGGCGTTGTTGAAGGCGACGAACGGTCAGTCGCAGCGTTCGATAATGGCCGAGCCCCACGACAAGCCCACCCCGAAGCCACTCAGCGCCACGCGCTTGCAGCCGGAGCCAAGCACGTGCTTTTCCAGCAGCAGCGGTATGCTCGAGGACACGGTATTGCCCGTTTCGACCATATCCTTGACGAACTTCTGCTTGTGCTCGCCTTCATCGAAGCGCGACGAAACGGCATCCACGATCGCCGCGCTGCCCTGATGCAGGCAGTAAAGGTCGATGTCGTCGGCCTGCAGTGAGCTGGCTTCAAGCAACTGTTGCAAGTGCGCCGGCACCTTGACCAAGGCAAAGTTATAGACTTGGCGACCATTCATGAAGAACTTGCCATCGGTGGTACGCAAGTGCTCGGCACCCGCGCCATCGCTGCCGAACAACGACTTGCCCAATTGCCAGGCAGCGTCCTCACCCATCCAGGTGGCGGTGGCGGCGTCACCAAACAGCATGGTGGTATTGCGATCTTCCGGGTCGACAATCTTCGAGTAAGGGTCGGCAGTGATCAGCAGGCCGTTTTTGAGGCCCGCGGCCTCCATGAAACCCTTCATCGCATACAAGCCGTAGACATAGCCCGAGCAGCCCAGTGAAATATCGAAGGCCGCAACGGCGGTCGAAAGCCCGAGCTTGTGCTGAACAATCGCCGCGGTATGCGGCAGACCTTCGGCATCGCCGTTCTGAGTGACCACTATCACTGCGTCAATGGCAGCTGGATTCAGCGACGGGTTGGCGGCAAACAATGCATTGGCTGCCTCGACGCAAAGATCGGATGTTTCCTGGTTGGCATCCTTGCGCGGCAAGAAGGTGGAACCGATCTTGCCGAAAATGAACTCTTGATCCTTGCCGAATTTCGCACCTTGGGCGTAGTTGTCTACACCATTCACAGGTACGTAACTGGCGATGCTTTTAATGCCAATCATTGTGGCTTCCCGGTTGACATGGCGGATAGTGCGGGATCGGGCCTGAAACTGGCCTCGTCAGGCCATCGACGTAGCTGCCCGCTGACTTGATAGATTAAAGATGCACGTTTCGACTGCCAAGTCACGGTTATACGACCAAAGCTGCAAATGCCGCAATGCCGGGGCCGCTTTTGCATGATTTTCACGCAGCCCGAGCGCCTCATCCCCCTAAGGTCACGCGCCTCCAGGTGCCTTTTTCACAACCGCCTGAAGCAGGTGCCCTGCCGAACCCAGCTTGGCATCGCTGGCAAACGCGGTTGACTGAATATCCAGGACGGTGAAACCGCCAAGTGCGAACAGATGGGTAAGCGCTGCCACCGAAAAGAAGTTGATATGTTCATGCCAGTGCCGCTTTTGCTCAGCCGAAACCTGATTGTTGCCAACCATCAACACCTCGTGGGGTAACTCAACGTACAACAACGTATCGTCGTGCATGCAGGCGCTTATCTGCGCAAGTGTGTCCGTTGGATAAGGAACATGCTCAAGCACATGCCGGCACACGATCAAGTCGTAGGAGCGGCCTCGCACCTCGTCCTTGGTCACGCTGCTGGTACCGGGCACGGTGGGCTTTTTGTCGATATCGTAGATATCGGTCGAATAGCCCTGCCCTTTGAAAGGTGTATTGGAGCCATCCCCTCCACCCCAATCCAGAACCTGCGTGGGCGCGATATGCCGAAGAATGTATGAACGGGTCAGGCCAAGCAGCTCGCTGGGCGCGCTCAGTGCTTTGTTGCGCTCCCTGAAGCCTGGCTCATAGTGTTCTCGCAAATCTTCATAAGCCTTGCCGTAGTAACCGTCATAGAGGCGCTGCATCTCCCGTTCCGAAAACCGGATATCCAGAAACAGGAACTCACACCGCGCGCAGTGAAGGGTATTGCACACGCAGTAGGCCGTTCCCTGAGGGATACTGTTCAACCCCCAACTGTCGTCGATGACTGCAGGCGCCCAACCAAGCGCCCGATGCGACACAAAAGGCATCAGCACCGCAGGAGACCGCGACAACTGCGCCGACCCACAGCAAACGCACCGGGTAGCAACGCGTTCGCGTGCACTGGCGGGAAACACATCGTTGATCATGAAGTCAGACCTAGCATGTCCAGGTAAAAATGGGGTTATTGCGCCGCGGCCAGTTCAACCGGGCAGCCCTCTAAATCGCCGCGTCCTTGATCGACTGCTGCAAGCCATGACGCAACTGCAACCCGAGCTCCGAGCGCGCCTTGTCGATGCACGGCACATACCGGTTCCGGAAACTCCCCACGGCAGCCTGTGCAGCTGCGATGTGCACAGGTTTTTGTGGTGACAGCACGTCACGCACCTGATGAGCGAGCTCAGCGATCGTCACCGCCTTATCCGACCCGACGTTGTAAGCAGTGCCCGCGCGACCTTGACGCAGCATCACATCCAGCCAGTGAGCCAGGTCACGCTGGTCCATGTAAGACCGCACAGGCGTTCCATCCCCGCTGACGCGTATGGCGTTCGATTCAAGGGCGTCGCGAATGAAATTGCCTATCGCGAAGTGCACATCGCGCGGCAGGTCCCTGCCGACGAAGGCGAAACAGCGGGCGATGACCACCTCCAGGCCAAACTGCTGCTGGTACAAAATGCCCAGATGCTCGGCGCAGCGCTTGGCAACGCTATAGGCATGGGCAGGCTCCAACGGGTCGGGCAAGCCATGGTAATCCTCGGGAATCTGCTCCATGCCCTGCGGCTGGGGGCCGTACACGCCACCGGAACTGGTCATCAACAAGCGCGGGATACGTTGCCTGACGGAATAATCCAGCACATGACGGGTGCCATCGACGATCTGGATATAGCGCTGCAATGGCGTGAGCTGCGCGCCGGCGGTCGAATCGGCTGCCGCGTGCAACACATGCGTGAAGCCTGCTGCTTCAGGAAAGGACGCGGGCTGCAGTATGTCCCCACAGTGCAGATGCAGCCACGCCAGGCCGGAAAACTCAGGATGCCGGGTCAGAAACGCCTCTGGCGACCGGCTCAATACCGTTACCGATGGCACCTGCAAACCTGCATCGGCGATTTCCAGCCAGTGGCGCAACAGCGCCTTGCCAAAAAAGCCGGTACCGCCGGTCAA
The DNA here is from genome assembly GCF_019691255.1 of Pseudomonas sp. USTB-Z. Classification (NCBI taxonomy): domain Bacteria; kingdom Pseudomonadati; phylum Pseudomonadota; class Gammaproteobacteria; order Pseudomonadales; family Pseudomonadaceae; genus Pseudomonas; species Pseudomonas sp. USTB-Z. The sequence continues at coordinate 50,919 of NZ_JAECZP010000021.1, read as the reverse complement.
TAGCAGGTTCATCAGTTCGGCACTGCGTACAATACCGACTCGAACGTGTTCGGGCAGTGTTGCCGAATATGGAACCGGTAATCGGAGCAAAACTCGAACAGCAATTCCGGCAGTTCCCACACATCCTGAGGGTTATGGTACAGCGACACGATCAGTACCGGACGGCAACGCCGGATGATCTGTTCAGCACCACGCAACACCTGTGCTTCAGCGCCCTCGACATCCAGTTTGATCAGGTCGACCGGCGCGCTTGGCAGCATCTGATCCAAGGCGACGGCAGCAATCGATACGCCCCCACCGTGCTGGCTGATAGAGCAAGCCTCACCCTGGCCAGCGTTGAAAGTGAGAATGCCGTAATGCTCAGCGGCCGCCAATGGCAAACAAATTGCGCGGGTATCTTCAGCCCCCACTCGCTGCACCAACCGAGCGAAGTTTTCAGGGTCAGGCTCAAGTAGAAACGCTCGGTTGCAGGAAATTTCGGGCCAGGCAATCAACTCTTCGTAGCTGTCACCGTCGTAGGCACCACAATCGACGTACGTGATATCGCGCCCCTGCAAGGCCGGCAACGTCAGCGCATTGATGTACCGTTCCTCCTCCGACAGGAAGCTGGCGTACTCCAGGTCTAACCCGAGCCGGAATGCACACATCCGATAAAGAAGCTGCTGGCTTTCATCATCAGCCAGCTTGTCTGCCACGCGCCCGATACGCTCCATGGCGTCCAGCAGGTAGCTACGGCTGCTCAGCCAGAACCGCCACCCCAGGGCCGAAGCGAACTGTTCGTACAACTCCCAAGGCATCAATGGCTTGGCAAAGCCTGCCTCGGCAACGATCGACAACAACTCATCGTAAGGCGCATCGCGGTTGAAAATACCGAGTGCAAGTTGCGCTTCGGGCGCCTGAAGGGCCAGTGCGTGCCAGTTCAATACGGGCAACCCTAGGGCCGAATCGATGCGTGGCGATGTCTCTACAAAGCCGCCAACAGCAATACCTTGCTGCTGTGCGGCGGCGGCCAGGCTACGACCGAAGTTCCCCGCGCCGAAGATCCACAACGGCCGCTTTGTGTCGATGCGCGCAGGTACGACATCAGTTGCCCGGTCACGCAGAGCAATGAAGTCTTGAAAGCGATTTTTCTTCTCAGCCATCACATACCACCTTTATCGGTGTTGGGGACGGAACGCAGCGCTGCAGCTTCTGCCCGAATTTGCGCCATCGTTTCCGGCTCGAGGAACGGGTGCATGTCATCCAGTTCCGGAGTGACGAACGCCCCGTTGGCATCGACCCGCGACTTGATACGCGGCACGAACTCCTGCCGAGGGTCGACGTGCAGGTCGATCAACATCGGGCCATCACTTTCCAGAAGTGCATCAAGCCGCGCCAGGTCGCCCTGTGTAGCGATGCTTTCGGCGCGCAGGCCATAAGCGCTGGCCACGGCAGTGAAGTTCGGGAATTCCACGCCTGATTCAGGCGTGGCGCCGATCACCCGGCCAAAGAAGTTTTCGTGTGTTTGCCAGATCGAGAGGTAACCCCGATTGTTGAGCACAATCACGATCACATTGACGCCGATGGTCTTGAGCGTTTGCAGTTCCTGGATGTTCATCTGCAGGCTGCCGTCACCGGCAAAGCAGATCACCCGGCGTGCACCTTCCGCTTTGGCTGCCGTCGCCGCACCAATGGCCGCAGGCAGGTCATAGCCCATCGACGCGGAGCCCGAGTTGCTGAACAGGCGCTGATCCTTCTGCAAGGCGCCTATCTGGAATGGCAGGATGCAGGCTGACGCATTGCCACACACCACGATGTCATCCGCACGCATCTGCGCAAAGATGCGCTGCACCATCAGGTACGGGTTCAAAGGCCCATCGGCTTTTTGCGTGTGCTCCGCCGATGCCGGATAGGTACGCCCGATGTGCTGGCACCATTGCACCCACGGCGCAAAACTCTGCAGGGTGGCCTTTGCCAGCTCTTGCTCGAAGACATCGAGGAAGTCTGCCAGGTCGGCGGCAACGCCGAAGTCCGGGCGCACGGTGGGCTTGTTCAGCTCGGCGGCGTCGATATCGACCTGAGCCACCCAGGCGTGCTTGGCGAATGCCTGCCAGTTGTAGCTGGTCTGCCGCACATTCAGACGCGACCCAAGCACCAGCACAAAGTCAGCCGCCTGCAAGCAGAAGTTGCCGGCACGGGTACCGATAGTGCCAGGGCGACCGGCGAACAATGGGTGATCAGACGCGATCAGATCATGGGTCCAGGCGGTCGCCAGGGGGATGCCGTAGCGCTCCACCAGCGCCAGCAGCCGTTGCTCGGTGCGTGAAAGGCGCACGCCAGTGCCGCCCAGCACCACTGGGCGGTGCGATTGCAACAGCTTGCCGACGATATCACGGCAGGCGGCGCGCAAATCCTCGGCTCGAGGCGGCTGGATCAGCGATGGCGCGGGGATATCGAGCTGTGCTTTGGATTGCTGGATATCCAGTGGGATATCGAGCCAGACAGGCCCGGGGCGACCGCCTACTGCTTCGGCGAACGCCTTGGGCAGCATGACCTCCACATCCTGCTCCGAACGCACGATCTGCGCGTACTTGCAGACCGGGCTGGCCATGGCGATGGTCGGCCCCTCCTGGTCACCCAACTGACGCAGGCCTGGCACATCCTGGAAAGACACACAGGTTTCGCGCTTGATCTGGCCGGACAGCACGATCATGGGGATGGAGTCGGTGAACGCCCCATGCACGCCGTTGAGCGCGTTGATAGAGCCCGGACCGGTCGTCAACATCACCACGGCCGGCTTGCCGGTGATGCGCGCATAACCTTCGGCGGCCATGGCACAAGCCTGCTCATGGTGCATGAACGTGCAACGCAGCTGCTCATGGCCACCCAAGGCCTGGTTGAGGAACATGGCACCGCCGCCGGTGACGGTGAAAACCTGTTCGACCCCTTGCTGAACCAGCCATTGCGCAATTTGCTGGGATACTGTCGCCATCATCACAGCCCCCGGCCCAGGATCAGTTCTTTCAGTGCCGGGGTTTCACTGTAAGGCCCGTCAATGTGGTCGATGGTCAGGCGTTCGTTTGCCTTGATCGGCTGCAGCAGCGTTTCACCGTTCATCACTTCCCGGCAGGACAGCTGCCCTTTGTGCAGCGGGATTGCAAGGTAGAAGTCCTTTTCGAACTCGTCCCGGTTCAGCACGTAGCCCGGCGACAGGTCCCGACGTGCATAGGCACCGCGCACGAGTGCATTGAGGTACTCGGTTTCTTTACGCGAAATGATGCGTCGAGTGCCGCTGACACCCCCGCACATTTCCTTGGCCTTGTGGAAGGCCTTGTACCAGGTATCGCATTGCTCAGGGAGCGAGCAGTAGTTGGAAACCGGCACACCTTGGTATTGGATATCAATGTGCCTTTCCCAGGTACGTACACCTTTACCGTAGGAAATGAGCATGGACGAGTGCCAGTCGTGGTACTCATGGGTAGACAAGCCAATGACATGCCCAGGGTAACGGTTGCGCAGGTAGTCGATCTGGTCGAGCTGCAGCTCGTCGTCCTCGCTGGGGTACAGCGAAACACAATGGTTGATGGCCAGCGGGATATCACGCTTTTCAAAGTAGCGAACGATATCGTCCAGGTCTTTTTCCGATGCGCCGCCCGTGGAAATGATGGTTGGCCGGCGGGTGGACGCGATTTTCTCGATAAGCGGCCAGTCGTTCATGTCGGAACTGGCGATCTTGATGATCGGCATGTCGAATTCGACGCACAGGTCGACCGAGGCTTCGTCGAATGGGGTCGCCATGGGAATGCAGCTCAGGTTGCGGACTTCTTCCACCATGCGGGCAAACTCTGCCTTGGTCAGGCGAGTGTCCTCGGTCTTCTTCACATAGCGAAGGTCTGCGGTACCCTTGAAATCAGGATGAATGAACTCATCGACATCGCGAAACTGCAGCTTGATGGCAGCCTTGACGTTGTTGTAACGCGCGATCGTTCCGTGGTCGCGGACAATTTTCAGCCCGCGCTCCAGCTTGCCCCAATGATTGTTGGCGAGCTCCAGTACGAACAGGTTTTCAAACAGATCTTTGTCACGCTGACTAATGGTTTTCACCGGATACTCCCCTGGTTGCCGTGGGCCAGGTCGATTTGACCCCAAGGCATGCTGTGTTTTATGTGCGGCTGATGCCGGCAGTACACGCCGCCTTGGGACGTGCCCGGCGGCTGTTGGAATGGTTGACTGTTCGCTCTCAGTGTGTGGTCTGCCCTCAACCTGGCAGCCAGGCGTCAAGCCATTGGCGTGCATAGCCTTCATCCAGCATGTGCCGTGCCAGCACCTGCTCGCGCAGTGCTTGCGCGCCCCTTGCGCTGGCAGCAGGCTCGGCAAGGTGCGCCTGGATAGCACTGACCCAGTCACCGGCCGTGTTCCTGACCCGGGTCACGGGCAACCCTTGATAGGGCAACACGTCACTGCAAACCAGCGGATAGCCGCACGCGGCATATTCCAGAAGCCGCACATTGCTGCGACACGCGTCAAGCCAGCCATCGCCTAGAGGTGCCAGCGCCAGGTCGAGCCCCAGCGACATGAGCTTTTGCGGGTAGTCATCGTAGGGCACCGGGCCATGTAACTCGCGCAGGTAGGGCTGCAACTGGGGCGGGCATTCACCCAGACAGACCCAGTCCACATCAGCACGCATGGCCTGAACGATCTCCAGCATCAGGCGCTGAACGCGGGCGTCGAACTGCTCACCCACCCACCCTATACGAGGGCGACTACCTGGCTGCCGTCGAGTGGCCAACGCCCCCCAGCGGGCCGGGTGCAGACGATCCGGCACGACACGAATATCGGCGCAGAAGCCTTGCAGCGCTTCAGCCAAAGCCTGGGTTGGCACTACCAGCCGGTCCACAACGCCGACAGACCACCGCAGCGCACCTGCAATATCGTCTTCAGCCAGGCCAGGTAAGTCGGCATTCACATCACCCACCTTGAATGCGCGGGAGAACCGGGCGTTGCAACGTAACGCCTGAATTTGCGCGTCGTTTGCCGGCCGCCCCATGACCCAACTGTCGGGCTGCAACCGCTCCACCTCGGCGGGCAGATAAGGCCGCAAGGCCAGTCGGACATCAGCCAGGCCGGCAATACTCATGGACAAGGCAGGATCGACGATCCGGCTACGAGCGGCGCCGGCAAGTTCGCCCGGCATGCTCAACAGTACGGGCAACGGACGCCAGCTCAGGGGGTTCCATGTCAGGCCCGGGTCAGTCTCGAGCTCAAAACCCGCCCCCTGCAAAGACAGGTTGCGGTTGTAGGCCGGATCGCGGGCGATGACAGGCAGCCACCTGCCATACACCGTTTCCTGTTCGGCCTCGACCGCTTCGGCAGGCAGACACCCACCCTGCCCTTCGCACACCAACACAGCATGGGGGGTCCACACCGTAAGATAACCAGCCTGCCGCGCCTTCAGGCATAGATCAAGGCTGGCACCCGTGCGCTGCGTCAGGCGCTCGTCCATTCCACCCACACCCTGGTAAAGCGCCCGGCGAATCAGCAGACAAGCGCCAGACACGGCACTCAGGTTCTGATCCAGCTCAAGCCGGCGCATGTACCCCTCATCCTGCACAAGCCCGGAAAACGCCGAGTTGCCAGGGCCGTTCAAGCCCAGGACCTGCACAGCCTGTTCGACCATGCCATTGGGATGCATCAACCTGGCGCCGACAATGCCTACTTCCGGGCGCTGGCCGTGGTTGAGCAAAGCATCCAGCCAGTCATCGTGCACAACCACAGTATCCTCGTGCAGCAGCACCAAGTACTCGCCCCGCGCATGCCTGGCCGCCAGATTACAGGCCGAGGCATGGTCACGTACCGACGCGTCACTCAGCACGCTGACCCGGTTTTGCTCCCGCGCCACAAGGCCAGCCAGCCAGGCTCGGGTAGCCGGGCTCCCGCTGCCATCGTTTACCAGCAAAATCTCGAAGTGGGGGTAACGGGTCTTTTCAAGCAACGCATGCACGCAGCGTTGTACGTGATCGAGACGCCCGCCGCATGGCACAACCAGCGAAACCAATGGCTGCTCGGCGTGACCATAATCGATGCGATGAATGCCTGGCCGGTGCATGCGCACCTGCGCCTGGGTGTAGCCGCGCCGTTGCAAATGGCGCAGCAGCACCGCCTGTTCCTGAGGGCTGTGAACAGGCGCCTCGCCCGGCGAAATGCACACAGGCTCGCTGACATGAGCCAGCCCGTCGAGGCCATCGGCATCTTCGATCAAGTGCAACAGCAACGCGAGCTCGGCCGCCCCCGCGCAGGCCAGGTCGAAACCGCCTGCCTCAAGGAATACCTCGCGGCGATAGAACCAATGCCGCGCCAGTTGGGCCGGGCTGGCCAGCAGCATGTCGAGATTGAAGTCGGGGCGCAGCAGCGCCTGTTGGGTGCCCTGCGGGGTGGTAACCAGTTCATCGGCATACACCGCACGCACTTGGTCGCCCTCAAGCAATTCCAGTGCGAGCATCAACAACCCGAACGGTGTGAACGTGGTACCCGCACGCACAAAGCAGAGCCACTGTCCGGTCCCTTGTTGCAGGACCAACTGGTTAAGCGTGGCAAGCTCGCAATCAGCTGGCAAGTGGACGGCGACCTGCTGATACATCTGCCCCTGCAGGCTTTTGCGCGTCGCCTCGACCGCAGCTGGCTGGCCGTCCGGGATGATGACGAAATCGAACCAGGGCAAATCCACGCGCCTGTCTTCCAGACGCCGGGCGATCAGCTCTGCCTGGGCATCAGTAGGGCGACGGGACCGCAGCCACTGGGCAACCTGTGCATCTGGCCGACCTGCCCCCTGCATGGCATCTGGTTGCAGGTCTGTGCAAGGCATGGCCTGGGTCTGTTCGATGAAACTGGCCAATTGTTCCCAGAACCGGCCCTGCAAGTCAGCGTACTTTTGCTGAACGATGGCCAAACCCGATCGGGCATGCTCGATAGCCTCAGGCGTGTCTTCGAAGGCCAGCCCGTGTGTGCCGAACTCGCCAATACCAAGCGGCGTACCATCGAAAAAGGGCGATTTGAGCACCACGGCCGGGCAACCACACAACATCGCTTCCAGCGCAGTTGCGGTGGAAGAGAAGCAATAAATGCCCTCACTGCGCCGGAACAGCTCAGCCATTTCCCGAGGGGTGGCTGGCCATTCGTTGGTAATGAGCGTGCACCTCGCCGCCAGCTCGGGGTGTTCCTGAAGTGCATGGGTATGGCGCCCCGGATAGATCAGCCAACCTTTGCGATGGCCGTCATAGGGGTTGCCATGGTTGTTGAACAGCGACGTGTCGATCGGCGGCAGAAACAGTATGCGCTCAGCCCCTGCCCCCTTGGGCAGCAGATGCTCACCGTAGGCAAAGATCATTTCCGAGTCGGCAAACTCCGTATCCCCTGCGATCAACCCTGGCACGTTGAGCAAGTAACGCACTACCGACCGTGCGTTGGTCGGGTTCCCCGAGACCACCTCCGGGTACACCACGATAGGCTGGCGCCCGGCCTGCTCATGCTGCTGCCTCAGCTCATTGGTGAGCAGCGGGGTGTGCCACATCGGGTTGGTCGTGGAGCTGTACAGGTAGGCATCCTGGCCGCACCGGTTCAGCAGGTGACACAACATGTGCATCACCCGGATACCGGCCGAGTTATGCCGGTAGGCGGGCGCAACGATGTAATACGGGCGCGGCGACACAACGTGCAATGGCGGATAGTGCTGAGTGCTCACAAGCTGCATCCTGGATGTGGCAACGACGGGCGTGCGACGCTGGCTCGGGCGAACAACCTGCGGCCGCGCCCGGCAAACCGTTCACACGCGAATACGCCCATCAACGCAGCCTCCGTACATAGGCTTCGATGCTGTCGGCCACATGCTCAAGATGGTCTTCGCCAAGCCCTGGCCACAGACCGACCCAGAAGGTGTCCTTCATGATCTTGTCTGTCACCGTCAGGTCACTGGCTACCCGGTATTGCTGGTCTTTCATGTAGGGCTGTCGTGTAAGATTGCCAGCGAACAGCAGGCGAGTACCCACCTTCTGCGCATCGAGATGACGCAAAAGATCCAGCCGCTCGACGCCACAACCATCCCGCAGCGTCAGCGGGAAGCCGAACCAGGACGGGTCGCTGTTGGGGGTGGCATGTGGCAGGATCAGCTGCTCCACACACCCGGACAAGCGCTCGCTGAGCCAGGCAAAGTTACGCTTGCGTGCAGCGATGAAATCGTCCACCCGGTCCATCTGTGCCAACGCACAGGCAGCCTGCATGTCGGTGATCTTGAGGTTGTAGCCCAGGTGGGAATAGGTGTACTTGTGGTCATAACCTTGCGGCAGGTCGCCCAGCTGCCAGCAGAAACGCTTGCTGCAGGTATTGTCTTCGCCTGGTCCGCAATAGCAGTCACGCCCCCAGTCACGGAACGATTCGACGATACGCTTGAGCAGCGGAGAATCGGTGAAAACCGCCCCGCCCTCGCCCATGGTGATATGGTGGGCCGGATAGAAGCTGAGCGTACCGAGGTCGCCGAAGCTGCCTACCTGGCGGCCATCGTAGGTGGCGCCGAGCGCATCGCAGCAGTCCTCGATCAACCATAAACCGTAGCGGTCGCACAATTCTCGTACCACGGCCAGGTTGAACGGGTTGCCCAGCGTGTGGGCCAGCATGATCGCCTTGGTCCGCGGGCTGATTGCCGCCTCGATCAAGGCCGGGTCGACGTTATACGTACCCATCTCGATATCGACGAAGACCGGCACGGCACCAAATTGCAGGATCGGGTTGACGGTGGTAGGAAAACCCGCCGCCACGCCAATCACCTCGTCCCCCTTACGAATGGCACGATCCCCCAGGCGTGGCGAAGTCAAGGCGGAAAACGCCAACAGGTTCGCCGAAGAGCCGGAGTTGGCGGTGAGTACGCCACGCCGCCCCAGGTAGCGTGCCAGGCGTTTTTCGAATGCCTGGTTGAAGCGCCCGGTGGTCAACCAGCCGTCCAGTACCGCTTCGGTCATGGCTTGCAGTTCGGGTGCGCCAATGACTTTGCCAGAGGGCGGAACCGCATGCTGGCCAGGTACAAAAACGGGCGCGGCCAGCTCCAACTCGGCATAACGGCCAACGAGCTCGGTAATTTGCTGGCGCAACTGCTGCGCCGTTTGATCAGTCATTGAACTCACCTTCGTGTGCCGCTATTTGCGTGCGGCAGTATTGCTGCATGTCTTGGCCATCGCGCCAGGCGCGATGCCATTCAAGGGTGTGACGCAACGATTGCTTCAGGCCCCACTTGGGCCGCCAGCCCAAGCGTTGGCGAGCTCTGGAGGAGTCAAGGGTCAACAAGCCTGCTTCATGGGGCTGCACGTACGGGTCGACAGACCAACCCGCTTCGCCTGGCCACAACTGCGCCATGGCATGGACCAACTCACCCACGGTTGCCGTCCCACCGCTGTCAGGGCCGAAATTCCAGGCCTCTGCCACGTCCTGACCACGCTCGATCAACGCCTGGGCCAGCAGCAGGTAGCCCTCAAGCGGGTCGAGTACGTGCTGCCACGGGCGCACGGCATCGGGATAGCGCAAGGTCACCGACTCCCCGGCTTCCCAGGCACGCAGGATATCGGGCAGCAACCGGTCTGCTGACCAGTCGCCACCACCGATCACGTTGCCCGCACGCGCTGTCGCAAGCGCCACACCGCGCTCGCGCAGGAATGACTCGCGCCATGAGGCGCAAAGCAGCTCGACGCACGCCTTGCTGCTGCTGTAGGGGTCATGCCCCCCCAAGGCATCCTGCTCGCGGTATGGCCATTGCCACTCGCGGTTCTCGTAGCACTTGTCACTGGTGACAACCAGTACGGCACGCACCGCGTCGCACTTCCGTACGGCTTCAAGCAGGTTGAGCGTGCCGATAACGTTGGTGGCGTATGTTTGCGCCGGGCTGCGATAGGACTCGCGCACCAACGGCTGCGCGGCCAGGTGCAGGACAATCTCGGGGCGAAATGCCGCAACGCTGCGCAGCAACCGGTCAGCATCACGAACATCGGCAAACTCGCCAGCCACGCACTCAGCCAGCCTGGCGCTGCCATAAAGCGAGGGCGAGGTATCGGGGGCCAGCGAGTAGCCATACACTTCGGCGCCCATCTCCCGCAGACAAAGGGCTAGCCAGCCGCCTTTGAAGCCGCTGTGCCCTGTCAGGAAAACCCGACGCCCCGACCAGAAGCTACGGCTCATGACCAGATGCGCCATTGTGCTTCATCGGCCTTCCAGCGCTCTTCCAGGTAACTGCGATCGCGCAGCGTGTCCATGGCCTGCCAGAAGCCACGGTGCACGTGGGTCATCAGTTGGCCATCCTGCGCCAAGGCACGCATCGGCTCATATTCCCAAGTGGTAGCGTCGCCCTCGATATAGTCGAAGATCCCAGGTTCGAGCACGAAGAAGCCACCATTGATCCAGCCGCCGTCGCCCAGTGGCTTTTCCTGGAAGCCATGCACCTGCTCACCCCGCACATCCAGTGCACCGTAACGCCCGGGCGGCTGAACGGCAGTGACGGTCGCCAGCTTGCCATGGCGGTTGTGGAAATCGATCAGGGCTGGCAGGTCCACATCGGCAACGCCGTCGCCGTAAGTCAGGCAGAAGGTTTCGTCGCCAACGTAATCGCGTACCCGCTTGAGGCGCCCGCCAGTTGCCGTATTCTCGCCAGTGTCCACCAGCGTGACTCGCCAAGGCTCGGCATGACGGTTGTGGATATGCATCTGGTTTTCCGACATGTCGAAGGTGACATCTGACATGTGCAGGAAATAGTTCGCGAAGTACTCCTTGATCACATAGCCCTTGTAACCGAGGCAAATCACGAAATCGTTGATCCCGTGGTGGGAGTAGATTTTCATGATGTGCCAAATGATGGGCTTGCCACCAATTTCGATCATCGGTTTCGGGCGCAGATGCGACTCTTCACTGATACGGGTACCCAGGCCACCGGCCAGGATGACTGCTTTCATTGTCGACACACCTTGACAGGCTGACGCCCATAGCGGGCTGACAAAATACTGACCAATTCAGTACGTTGCCGTTGTCTAGCAAAAAGATTGCCAATCAGCCTGACCGGGCAAGGTAAATGCGCGTGCAGCGGGAGATACCGCTCAAGCGTGGAGCCGGCCTTGAACGGCCGGGCTCGCGGGTAGTGTCGAAACAGGCACCACAGGGCTGCGATGTCAGCTTGCAGCCCTGTCAATAATCCGCCTCGACCTATTCGACCTGTTCCAGCCAGCCTAAGGACGACGCAGCCTGCTCGCTGAAGGCCGAGGGCCAGCGATCGAACAGCGCCTGCGCCAACGCACGATCCGCTTCAGGCAGGGCGCTGAGCAGCAGCCTGGCTTGCGGCGTCCAGACCACCAGTTGCCCGGCCTCGACAACGGCCCGGCACAAGTCGATATCGGCACCTTGGGCAACCTGCAAACCCGCGCAATGCTCGAACACCTCCTTGCTCACCATCAGGCAGTCGGCACTGACCGCCTGACAACCGCGCACTGCCAATGGCCACCGGGCTTCAGCACTCGCTAGCGGCTTCATGCCCTGCCAGGGCGAAGCCACCTGCGGCCCCTGCAGCAAGGCATAACCTGCATGCAGAAGCGCAGTATCGCCCCCCTCGAGGCAAGCACCGACCACACCCACTTCCGGGCGCTGAGCCTCATTGAGCAGCGCCTCGATCCAGGCAGGGGTAATGACCTGACTGCGCTCAGACACCAGGACCAGATAAGCCCCTCGTGCCTGGCTCGCCGCCAGGTTCAGCCATTGGCTGCGCGACCCGCCCGGCTGACCGACCAGAACATGCACCTTGCCGGCGAACGGCTGCAGCGCCGCAACCTCGTGCTCGGCACACACCACCAGCACTTCATAGCGTGGGTAACGGGTACGCTGCAGCACGCTCCGCAGGCAAGCCTGCAGCTGCGAGGCATCGCCTTCACTCGCGACGAGCACGCTTACCAACGGCGTGGACGAATGGCGGTAGTCGATAGACAACCCTTCATTTGCCTGTATCTTCACCTGCGCGCGATAACCCAATTGCGTCAGATGCCGACCAACCACCTTGGCAGCTTCCTCATCCAGTGCACTACCGCCCTGCTCACCGATTACCAGATAGTCGGCCATGTGCGCCAGGCTGCTCAAGCCCTGGGCCTCTACCAGTCGCAACAGCAGGTCGAGCTCCAGCGCCTCGCGGCAGGTTTCACTGTACCCACCCAGGTCCAGTACCGCCTGGCGACGTACCAGCCAATGCCGAGACATCAACCCAGGCTGACTGCGCAGCAGATCGAGGTCCGCACCTGGGCGCTCGACGCTGTGCAAACGCCCTTGACTGTCACGCTGTACTTCATTGGCGGCGATGGCATGGCAGGCCGGGGCGTCGACAAGCTCCACCGACAGGCGCAACAGACCTCCGGCAAGCAGCACATCACCAGCACTCAGCAGCATCAGCCAGGCACTCGGCAACTGTCGTACCGCCTGATTCAGGTGATTCACCCAATTGCTGTCACTGACCTGAATGAAATGCAGCGTGTCGCGCGGCGTGGTGATGGCCGGTGGCTTGCCAGCCTTGAGCACTAGCAGCTTGAAATTGCGTATGCCGCTGGCAAGCAGGCTGTCGAACGTAGCCTGAAGCGCTTGATCGTCGTTTTCAAGATCGAGAACCACGAAGGCGATCTGCTCGGCCGGGTGCTTTGCCAGGTACCGGAGCACGCGCTGGCGCCCCGCCTCATCCGGTGTAGCGGCAGCGATGGCATCGATCACCTGACCCGACGGAGTACCTTGCAAACGGCATTGCTCATGGATACCCGGGACCTGTTCGAGGCGTGCCAGCCAATCCGTCAGCTCACGAACATGCGCAGCTTCCTCTGCCCTGTCCAGCGTGGACAACAGCAGATGGCAGACCTCGCGGTTGAACAGGCTCAACGCCAAGGCCTGCCAATAGCGGTGGCTCAGGCTTTCAGCAGTATCGTTGGGGTGCGCTTGCAGCAAGTCACGCTGCTGCACCCAGATCCCTTCCAGCGCACGTTGCTGCTGCGGGCTGGTCGGCCATGCGTGGCAGAGAAACTCAAGCTCGGTCAACCGTGCAAACAGGGCGCCATTGTAATAGGGCAGCTGTACGTCCTGATGTGGCTCGAACAACCGCTCAGGGTCATCGATCACACTGCGCCAGCTGGACGTGAAGATCAACGACGCCGCACTCAGATCGTAGGTGCTGCGCACAAACCGGTTGAGGGCCGTGAAGCCTTGTTCGTCACCACATAGCCGATACAGCTCAGCGTCCCACTGGCGTAGGCCGCGTACCAGCTGAGTCAGGCGCTCTTCACGCTCTACCGGACTGTAGCCGGCGGGCTCATGCTCACTCACCACATCGGTCTGGGCCAGGTGTGCAACCGGCCCTTGAGCCAACACTGCAAGGGACATCGCCACACGCACGGCAGGCGCATCCAGGCTGTCTGGCAAAGCCATCAACACGGCTTGCAAAGTCGACACACGCATGACCGCACGCCAGGCTTGCTGCCCAGACTGGGCGTACTGCAAAAGCCTGGCTGTAGCGGTTTCGGCAAGGGCAGGTGCAAATGCCGAACCTACCCGGTAGTACTCGACCTTGCCACTCGCAGGCCTGTAGCCCAACAACTGGCCTTGCGCAGCCACCACCCCAGGTTGCGCGTGCAGACACGCCGCTGCATTGTCCAGAGACGAGGCCAGCACGAAGTCGGTATCCAGCGCCAGCACCACATAAGCCGTGGCGAGCCCCGCCAGACATTCCGCGAGGGCCTGAACGAACCCAGCCGAACTCGACCCAGGCGGCAAGTCAAACGCCACACAGGGCACCTGAGCCTGCTGGTAGTAGTGCTGCGCGCGGACGCGGCTGTGCGCCTGATCCTCGCCCAGCAAAACAACGGTCACATCATTGCGCGAGCCGATTGCGGTATCGATCATATTGCACCTGTCCAATTGTCAATCAGGCGCGGGCATCACCCCACGCCAACGTTCAGTCTGCCAACCAGGCGTTGGCCCAATGCTGCAAATGGTGCGGCATCAGCATGTAGTCACGCAGCACTTCCTCGCGCAGCGCATCACCCTGACGGTAACTGGCCTGCGGGTCAGCCAGGTGCATGCGAATCGCGTCCAGCCATTGCTCGGTGGTGTTGTCCTTGACCCGGGTACATGGCAGGTAGCCGGCGTAGGCCTTGGTGTCGCTGCAGATCACCGGGAAACCACACGCACCGTACTCCAGCAAGCGCAGGTTGCTCTTGCAGTCGTTGAACAGGTTCTGCTCCAACGGTGCCAACGCCAGGTCGAGGTTGAGGCTGGCGAGCTTACGCGGGTAGTCCGCCAATTGAACCGCCTTGTGAAACTCCTTCACATAGGGGCGCAAGGGGTCCGGACACATGCCGAAGAAGATCCAGTCAACCTCGTTGGCAAGCGCCTTCACTACCTCTTGCAACAGCTCCAGGTCACCACGATGGCTAGTGCCACCCGCCCATCCGACTCGCGGCCGGATACTGGTCTGACGCTGACTGGAAAGGCCAGCCCACAGCGCGGCGGACAACATGTTGGGCACTACGCGTATGTCCTGATGCATGCTGGATAACGCATCAGCCAGCGGCTCGGTCGAACACACCAAGCGATCACACTGCCCGATGCCTTGGGCCACCAACTCCGCAAGATTGCTGGGCAGGTTGCGGGCATGGTCGTTCTTTTTCGGCGGATCGATGATGTAGTCGTCCAGCTCGTAGATCATCCGCGCATGCGAAAAGCGTTTGAACTGCGCCATTTCCCTGATGTTGCCCGGCATGTAACGACATTGCAGGATCATCACATCGGGTTTTTCACGCTCAAGCTCGATAATGCCTGGTGAGACATGGTTGACCCGCCCCTGAATCCAGCCCGCCCGCTCAAGTTCGGTGAATGGCTGAATTACCCGGTAATGCCCTACTGCCGTGGTATTGATCGGCAACGCCAGCACTGACGGCATGGCACGGGCAATGAAGGGGTCCCAGCCACTGCGCAGGCCTGGTTCGAGGTTGAAGTTGGCGAACTTGAGGCTCAGGTTGTCGTTGTAGGCCGGGTCCCGGGCAATGCGGCTCAGCCAACGGTCGTAAGCAACGTCCCGGTCGGCTCTGGCAAGCTCGTCAGCCAGCCCGACAGCAGCAGCACCCGCTAGCCTCATGACGCGAGCAAAGGGTGTCCCCACCGACAGGAAGCCTTTTTCACGCGCACGCAGGCAGAGGTCAACGTCAAACAACGCGACCTGGAAGGCCGAGGTGTCCAGCCCCTCAAGCTCCTCGAACAGTGTCCGGCGAATGAGCAGGCAATCCAGGCTTAGTGCGCTCCAGTTCTGTACCAACTGCTGGCGCCCCATGTAACCCTCGGCTGTCAGGAAGCTGCCCGAGAATGGGCTACCTGCTGTACCGCCGCCAAGACCGAGCACCAGGCCGGAAGAAACCAGCTCGCCGTTGCTGCCGCATAGCGCCGGCCCCACCAGGCCGACCTCGGGACGCTGCGCCTGACTCATCAAGGTAGTGAGCCAGCGCGGTTCAAACAGCGCACACTCCGGTGCGAGCAACAGTAAGTAAGCTCCATGAGCATGCTGACTGGCCTGATTGAGGATCGCCGCCCTGCCCTGCGCCTGAACATCGATGACGCGCAACTGGTCACTGCCCAGGCCACGCATCGCCGCCAACCACTCGGTGACAGCCTGCGGCTCGTCGCCATTGGCGATGACCAGCACTTCGAACTGGCTGTATTCGGTGTACTGGAACAGCGACTCGACGCAACGCCTGAGCGCATTCAGGTTGGCCCCTGCGGGGATCAGGATCGAAACACTAGCCTGCTGCTCATGCCGATAGGTCACACGCGTAACCAAGCTGCCGGCAGCCCCCTCAACCAAAGCGTCGACGCCTATGCGACGCAAGTGCGCCTCGACCACGCGCGCCGCCTCAGCCTGCCCTGCCGGCTCGCCCATCCAGTCTGTGTACCCCCACTGGCACTGCACCAGCATCTGCGCGACATGCTCTACCACGTGCAAGCCATGAGCCTCGACCATTCGCCATAGCAGGTCCTGTGGCGCCAGGCTCTCGAACTGGGTGTCGAACCCTTCCAGTGCCAGCAGCGCCGTACGCTTGAATGCCAGGGTACGGCCCACGTAGGGCACGCTGCGCATCAAATCGAGGTTGAAGTCCGGCTTGAAAATCGGGTTGCCGGGTGCCAGGGCTCCAAAGGTATCTTCATCAGTGTACAGGCACATGCTCTCGGCGCGCAGCGCCATACGCTCGGCCATGACGACCAGCGCATGCGGCCGTAGGCGATCACCGGCACGCAACAGCAGCACCCAGTCGGCTACGCGCGTATCTGCCAGCCACTGGTTGAGTTGAGCGTACCCACTACCGCTCAAGGCCAGGTAGTGCACGCCTGGCGCGTCAACCCTGTCGAAGCAATCAGGCACCAGCACCAACACCTGGCTGGCGGCATAGGATTGTGCAGCCAGGCAGTCCAGGGTGGCACGCAGTGCGCTTTCATCGCCCTCGCGACAGGTTACGATCGGAACGATGCCGGGCTGTGCTGGCCACTGTTCGATCCGCTTTGGCAGCAACCGCAACTGCCCGTCAGACAGGTTGCGGCAGGCCAGCCATTCGGCATAGAGCTCGGTGAAGCTGAGTGCGTGAGTGCCTACCTGCTGCGAGAAATTGGCGACCTGGCCGGCATGGAAGCGGCGGATGTCCAACTCCTCCCAGGCCTGGTCGGCCTCAGGGTCGTAAGCCTCCAGCGGCAGGTAACGGACCCAGCCATTGGCCGGCGCCGACTCGCCGGTGCGCGCCGCCAGCATCTGCTGCAGCCATTCGGTTTCATGCCTGTAGGCCTCGGTCATGCTGGAGTGATGACTGAGCCGGCCTGGGTGGATGCGCTCCACACTCAGTATGCGCTCCAGGCTCGCCAGATGCCCGCGGCGCAACAGACATGCATACAAGGCCAGGTCCAGTCGTGCGGCGAACCCCTGGCCACCCTGGACCAGTTGCGGCAGGTACTCCAGCACCTGGGCCCGACGGAACAGCACATGGCTGATACCGCCGAACAGATTCGGGACATTCTCGGCGATGCTGGCCAGCAAGTCCGTACCCACAAGCACGGCACTTTGCGGCGCAATCACGCTGTTGAGCGCACGGGAAGGCAGGAGGATGTCATCAGCAGACCAGAGCAGGCGCTGCCCGATCACCATGCTGAGCTGGGGCCACTGCGTCAGCACTTGTGCTTGCCGGCTGATGCAACTGTCGAGCAACAGGTCGTCATCACACAGAAACTTCACCAACGCCCCGTTGGCCTGCTCCAGGCATGCTTGCAGGTTACGTGCAAAACCCAACCGAACCGGGTTGCGGGTATAGCGCACGGGCACCGCCGTACCCTTGCCGAGCGCCTGGCAGATAGCCTCGATTTCCACACCAGCACTGTCATCGCAAATGACGACTTCCAGGTTGGGGTAGTCTTGGCCAAGCGCACTGACCAAGGTCGCTTGAAAGAAATCGGCATTGAAGGCAGGAATGGCGATGCTGACGAGTGGCTGCTCTGACACGATGACGACCTTGATGGAGGGGCGGTGCGCTTGGGAACAAGCAGGCGTTCAGAAGGGCGAACCGGCCGGTCGTTATCAGCCCTGGCCGGCCTGTCCTTGCGTCATGACGGGCAAATGCCCGCGAACATCAGATGTAATTGACCAGCGAGAGACCGGCAATCTTGGCATACGCCTGCAACGAGGCCTGCAACATGTTGGACTGCATCTGAAGACGAATCATCACCTCGGCCGGATCGCTCTCACGAATCGAGCTCTGGGTCTTGGCGTTTTCGCCACTCAGTGCCTCATTGGTTTCCACCTGTACATCGATCGCCTGGCCACGGCCGCCAATCGACGATATTGAGGAACTGACCTGGTTGGTGGCGCTGGCGATGTTGCCAATCGCCGAGTCCAGCGATGCCAGGAAACTCTGCCTGGCCGCAGGGTCGTTATCGACCGGGGTGGCCAGTGCCGCACGCAACTGGCTGATGGTATCGAGGACGTTCTGAGTTTGATGCGTGTCGACCTTGATGCCAAAGCTGTCGCCCGCGCTCGGCGTGTCCGAAAGCGTGAACTCGACCCCCATGGCGGTCGCCGTGTTGCCACTGAGCGTGCCCTTGGAAATCGGTTTGCTGTCGGCGCTCACGGGGGAGGCGTAAAGCTCGAACTCGGTAGCGCTGGTGAACTTCAGTACAGCACCCTCAGGGAATGCGGACTTGTACTTTTGCGCATCGGTGATGGTCGCGCCTGTCACTTGGGCCGACGAGCTGTTGCCTGCACTACGGGTGCCGCTGATTTCATCTGCCTTCGAGCTCAGGCTAAAGACATGACCGGCAATGGCCGCATCAGGGTCGGCTGCATCGCCCTCCTGGAGGGTGATGTCCAGGCGCAGGTCAACACCTCGGAAATTGATCGTAGTGTTCTTGCCATTGGGGTCGAAGGTGCCCCCCTGGCTGGCTTCCAGCGTCACGTCCTTGCCTTCGGCATCGGTGATCTTGAACTGCGTGCTGCTGGTGAACTCGATGGTGTACGGCTCGCCGCTGCGGAAGCGGTCGTTATACGTCGCGCTACCGCTCACCTGGCCATTGGACAAATTGACCCGGCCATCGTCGGTGGCCGGCGACACCAGGCTGGTTTCGCTACGGCTTGTATTGAGCGCTTGCTCGAAGGCATCGTAGCCTGTCTCGTTAGCTGCCAGGGTAAGCATGTCACCGACTTGCAGGTTCAGTTTGCCCTGGTCGCCCTGATAGGTATAAGTACCATCAGCGTTTCGCACATAAGGCGGTGTATCACCT
This sequence comes from Pseudomonas sp. USTB-Z, assembly GCF_019691255.1. Classification (NCBI taxonomy): domain Bacteria; kingdom Pseudomonadati; phylum Pseudomonadota; class Gammaproteobacteria; order Pseudomonadales; family Pseudomonadaceae; genus Pseudomonas; species Pseudomonas sp. USTB-Z. The sequence continues at coordinate 32,088 of NZ_JAECZP010000021.1, read as the reverse complement.
TTGGACCCAGAGAACAGGTACGCACCGCTTTCATCCTTGCTGTTCATCAACGAGAACAGCTGATCCTCCAGCGACGCCAGCTCGGTCGCATTGGCCTTGCGGTCTGCATCGGTGAAACCGGCGTTGCCCGAACTGATGGCCAGCTCATTGACGCGCTGCAGGATGGTGCCAATCGCATTCAGCGTGCTTTCTGCGGTGCCCAGGGCGTTGCGCACATTGGTAACGTTGCGGGTGTATTGGTCGAGCATGTTCTGTTGCTGCTGGAGTTGCAGCAGACGTGCCGCACCTACCGGATCGTCAGCCCCCCGACGCACCCGAATGCCGTCAGAAGCCTCTTGCCGAGTCTTGTCGAGGTTGGAGAAGCTGCGCTGGTAGTTGGCGCTGTTGCTGTTGTAGAACTGCGAAGTGGAAATGCGCATGGTCTACGCCTCCTTAAAGAGCATTGATCAAGGTGGTGAAGGTTTCTTGTGCCGCCTTGATAATCTGCGACGACGCGGTGTAGTACTGCTGGAACTTGACCAGGTTGCCGACCTCTTCATCGACCGACACGCCGGAAAGGCTGTTGCGGCTATCCAGCGCAGAACTGTGCAGCGCATTGGTGGCATCACTGTCCATTTCCGCCTGGCCAGCCTTGCCGCCAACGTTTGAAACCAGCTTGGCATAGGCATCGGTAAAGCTGATGCCCTTGCCGTTGGCCCCCACTTCAACCGTGGATTTAGTCTGAAGGTCGATCACCGACTGGGCATTGCGGTTATCGGCCGAGCCTGCCCCCGTCAGCGCTACGGTGTAGCTGTCGCCGTTCTGCGGCGCGCCGGAAACGCTCATTTCGAAGGTAAAGCTGCTACCGGTCGCATTGCCGCTGCCATCGACCATCGGCACCGACAGCTGCAGCTTGTTCGCCTGGCCCGGCACGATGGTGCCGCTGCCTATTTCCGTACCCTTGGCGTCGTACAGTTTGTAAGCCTGGGGCGAAGTGGTTTCGTCACCGAACACCAGCTTGACCGGGGTGGAGTTTTTCAGGCCTGACTGCAGCTGCGAACGCTGCGTGGCGTCGTAGATATCCAGTTGCGAGGTCAGGGTCGGCTGGGTGATCACCCCGGTGCCCTTGTTGCCGGCACCATTGGTGGCCGTCAGTGGTGACGCCAGCGCCAGGCGCTTGGGGTCGGTGAGGACCGTCTCGATATTGGCGGCCGCGTTGCGAGTGGGGGTGATCTTGAAGCTGTCGCCAGCACTCAAACCGCCGCCATTGAGCGACAGGGTAAAGCCATCGATGACCGGCGGTGGCGTGTCATTGAGGTCATAACTGCCCATTTCGGTGCCTTCCGGCAACTTGCGCACGCTGTAGCCGGTCGCGCTGGTGAAAGTCACCTGGTAGTCGCTGGTGGTCAGTTTACCGGTGTCCTTGATGCTGACATCCAGGTTACCGGAGCCGATGCTGTTGCCCAGTTTGGCGACGCTACGCTCGCTCATGGCCTTGGCGCTGTTGATGTCACCGAACAGGGTGGCGCCAAAATTGCCATCCTTGTCGATACCCTGGGCCAACTGGCTATTGATCTGGTCTGCCACCACCAAGGCCACACGCCCAAGCTCGTTAAGCGCAGGGTCGAGGGTTTCGCTGCGGTAACGGATCAACCCACCCAGCTCGCCTCCGGTAGCGCTGCTGGTGATATCCATCTTGGTCGAGCCACGGTTGAGCACCAGGCTCAAACGGCCCGGGTCGCTCGCCGTAGGCTCCACACCCACCGTCTGGGTAGTATTACCCAGCACCAGCGCCTGACCGTTCTTGAGGTAGACATCGTAGGTGCCGTCACGCTCGACCACGTCCGTGCCGATCAGCTTGTTCAGTTCACGCACTGCGCCGTCACGCTGGTCCAGCAAGTCGTTGGGCTGGCCGGAAACAGCACCCACGCGGGCGATTTGCTCGTTCAACCCGGCGATGGTCTTGGTCAGGTTGTTGACCTGGTCGGTAATCGCCGTCATGTTGCTGTTGATATTGCTCAACTGCTGATTCAACTGCGACGACAAGGTATTGAAACGCTTGGCCAGAGACTGTGCGCTGGTCAGCAACAGCTGGCGCGAAGCATCTTCGGTTGGCTTGGCCGCCGCATCCTGCATGGAGGTGAAAAAGCTCTGCAGCGCGGCGGTAATACCGGTATCGCTACTGGACAGCGAGGTATCCAGCGGCGTGATCTGATCCAGGTACGAGGACGCCTCACTGCTCAGCGAGGTGGTCGTGCGCAGCTGGTTCTCGATGAACGCGTTGTACACCCGGCGCACGTCCGCCAGCGTGGTGCCACTGCCGATGAAAACCTGACCGACCTGCTGGCCGCCCTTGGTCTTCTGCACGTTCTGCTGGCGCGAGTAGCTTTCGACATCGGCGTTGGCGATGTTGTTACCGAGGGTGTACATCCCCGATTGCGCGGCACCCAGCCCCGACATACCAATGTTGATCAGACTCGCCATGGTTCCATGCCCTTAAAGTTTCGTTGCAGTACCGAGCATTGCGTAGTGCTCGTACGACTTCATCTGTCTTGCGATCTGCGAGATCTTGCTGGCGTAATTCGGGTCGGTGGCGTACCCGGCCTTTTGCAACTCTTGCACGAACTGCTCTGGTTTATCGGCGGCCTTCACCGCATCTTGATAGCGCGAATTGTTCTGCAACAGGCTCACCAGGTCGTGGAAGCTGTCCTGGTAGGAATCGTACGAACGGAACGCTGCCGTCTCCTTGACGAACTGGCCATCACGGTATTCGCTGGTAATCGCCCTCGCCTCACCGCCGTCCCAGTTGCCAGTGGCTTTGATGCCGAACAGGTTGTGGCTGCTGCTGCCATCGGTGTTGCGCATGACCGACTTGCCCCACCCGGTTTCCAGTGCAGCCTGGGCCACCAGGTAGCGTGGATCGATACCAATGCGCTTGGCCGCCTGTTCGGCCATCGGCAGCATGGTGGCGACGAATTCATCGCTGTCGCCAAAGGCCTTGTTCGGTGCCAGCGGCGGCTGGGCCACGGCGCGGCCGACAATGCGCAGGCCGTTGTCCGGCACGGCGAAGGCCTTGGCCACTTGCTGGCCGTCACGGGCAGGCACAGTGGCGGTATTTGCGGTGGCCGACGATGGCACAATGCCGGCCAGCAGGCGATCGGTGAGTTTGCTCGGCAGCGCCAGACGACGCGCGTTGAGTGCAGCGACGTCGTTGCGGGTGGCGGTCGACTGGGTGGCATGCACGGGCTCGGCCACCTTGTTGCCCCACAGCGCCGGGGCGTTGCCCTCGGTACGTGGAAACGGGCTGGTGCTGGCCTGGCTGGCCTTGTTCTTCGACAGCTGGCGCACCAGCACATCCTGCAGCCCGATACCACCACCTTCGCGTGACATGCTCACAGCCAGTTGCTGGTCATACATGTCACGGTACTGTTTGACCGTTTCGGTGTTCATCGGGTTGTCGTCGGCCAGTACGTCGCTTGCCTTGCGCGAGGCCTTGAGCATTTCGCTGATGAACAGCGACTCGAACTCCTGGGCTACCTTGCGTACGTTGGCATCGCTGTCGCGGTCGCCATGCTTGAGCGAACTCAGGCGATTGAGATCGGTGTAGGCACCGCTGTCGGCACTGCCGGAAACCAGGCTTTTGCTGTTCATCCGCGCCGTCCTCAGATCACGATCAGGTCGGCCTGCAAGGCGCCGGCCTGTTTCAAGGCTTCGAGGATCGCCATCAGGTCGCCGGGCGCTGCGCCCACCTGGTTCACCGCGCGGACGATTTCATCCAGCGTGGTGCCTGGGCCGAACTTGAACATCGGCTTGGCTTCCTGCTCGGCATTGACCCGCGAGCGTGGCACCACGGCAGTCTGGCCATTGGAGAAGGCACCCGGCTGGCTGACGATCGGGTCTTCGGTGATGGTCACGGTCAGGCTGCCGTGGGTCACCGCCGCCGGCGACACCTTGACGTTCTGGCCGATGACGATGGTGCCGGTACGCGAGTTGATGATGACCTTGGCCACCGCCTGGCCCGGGTCGATTTCGAGGTTTTCGAGGATCGACAGATAATCCACGCGCTGGCTTGGGTCCATCGGCGCACTGACTCGCACCGAACCACCATCCACGGCCTGGGCCACGCCGGGGCCAAGCAGGTCGTTGACCTTGTCCACGATGCGCTTGGCGGTCGTGAAGTCGGGGCGATTGAGGTTCAGGGTCAGGGTATTGCCCTGGTTGAAGCCGCTCGGCACCGCACGCTCGACACTGGCACCACCCGGAATACGACCGGCCGACGGCACGTTGACAGTGATCTTCGAGCCGTCACGACCTTCAGCATCAAAGCCGCCCACGACCAGGTTGCCTTGGGCAATGGCGTAGACATTGCCGTCGATACCCTTGAGCGGGGTCATCAACAGGCTGCCGCCGCGCAGGCTCTTCGAGTTACCGATCGACGACACGGTGATGTCCACCACCTGGCCCGGCTTGGCGAACGGTGGCAGGTCGGCATGCACCGACACTGCGGCAACGTTCTTCAGCTGCACGTTGCCGGAACCGGCCGGCACCTTGATGCCGAATTGCGACAGCATGTTGTTGAAGGTTTGCAGGGTGAACGGCGTCTGGGTGGTCTGGTCACCCGTGCCATTGAGGCCCACCACCAGGCCGTAACCAATCAACTGGTTGGAACGTACGCCAGAGATGCTGGCAATGTCCTTCAGACGCTCGGCCTGGGCAGCGAAGGCGCAGGACAAAAGCAGGGTTGTGGCAATCAGCTGCCTTACGTTGAACATGGTCATCCGTACTCAGAAAGGCCAAAGCGGGCTGATGAAGAAGCGGTCCAGCCACCCGGGCTGGCTGGCATCGGCGAACGAACCGGTGCCGGAGTAGGTGATGCGCGCGTCGGCCACACGGGTGGACGGCACGGTGTTGTCGGTGGCGATATCGTCAGCGCGGATCATGCCGGCAATGCGCACCAGCTCTTCGCCGGTGTTCAGGGTCAGCCACTTCTCGCCGCGCACGGCGATAATGCCGTTGGGCAGCACCTCGGCCACGGTGACGGTGATCGAACCGGTCAGCGTGTTGCCTTGGGTGGCCTTGCTGTCGCCCTTGGTGGCGCGATCGCCGCTGTAACCGGCCTCCAGCGAAAGGTCGCCGCCACCGAACGGATTATTGGTGTTGGGCGTGGTACCAAACAGCGAAGTCAGGCCGATGTCGGTCTTGCTGGTCTTGGCGATCTGCGAGCCCGCGTTCTTGCTGGCGGACGTGCGCTCATTGAGCGTGATGGTGATGATGTCACCCACCCGGAACGCCTTGCGGTCGCTGTACAGGTTCTGCTCGAAACCGGCCTGGTAGATCGAACCGTTGTTGGCCGCTGCCGGCAACGGGGTGCGCGGCAACACCGGCGCATAGTACGGGTCGTTGGGCTTGGGCGTCGGTGCGACGCAACCTGCCAGCAACACCGCCCCCCCCAGGGCGAACACGGACAACAGACGATTCATGATGCAAACCTCACGGGTGTAACAAAGCGACAGGGCTTAGAGCTGCTGAGTAACGAACGACAGCATCTGGTCGGCGGTGGAGATGACCTTGGAGTTCATCTCGTAGGCGCGCTGGGTGGTGATCATGTTCACCAGCTCTTCCACCGTGCTGACGTTGGAGTTTTCCAGCGTCTGCTGAAGGGTAGTGCCAAAGCCATTGAGGCCCGGAGTGCCGACCTGCGGTGCACCACTGGCAGCGGTTTCCAGGAACAGGTTGTTACCCATCGCCTGCAGGCCAGCCGGGTTGATGAAGTCGGCGGTCTGAATGTTGCCGATAACCTGCGCAGCCGGGTTGCCGGCGGTGGTAATCGACACGGTGCCGTCCTGCCCGACGGTGAAGGTCTGGGCATCGTTCGGCACCACGATGGCAGGCTCCAGCGCCAAGCCATCGGCGTTGACGATCTGGCCATCGGAGTTCAGGTGGAACGTACCGTCGCGGGTGTAGGAGACGGTGCCGTCAGGCTGCAGGATCTGGAAGAAACCACGGCCATTGACAGCCATATCCAGCGGGTTTTCCGTGGTCTGCAAGCTACCGGTCTGGAAGTTTTTCTGCGTGCCGACAATGCGCACACCGGTACCGACCTGCAGGCCCGACGGCAATTCGCTGTCCTGGGTAGACTGCGCGCCTGGCTGACGCTTGATCTGGTACAGCAGGTCCTGGAACTCGGCACGATCACGCTTGAAGCCGGTGGTCGAGACGTTGGCCAGGTTGTTGGAGATGACCGTCAGGTTGGTGTCCTGTGCGGACAGGCCGGTTTTAGCGACCCAGAGAGCCGGAAGCATTTAGTGTTCTCCTCGTGCGCCTGAATTACGGCACCCGTTCAAATGTGGTTAGCCGAGTTGCAAAACACGCGCCATGGCTTCGTCGCCTTCCTTGGCTGCGTTCATCATCTTGACGTGCAGTTCGAACTGGCGGGACAGCGCCAGTACAGAGGTCATTTCCTCGACAGCATTGACGTTGCTGCCCTGCAGAAAACCTGAAACCACCCGCACGTTGACGTCGGCATCCGCGGGTTGGCCGGACGAGGTGTGAATCAGCCCGTCCTGGCCCTTGGTCAGGCCTTTGGTGTCGGGGTTGACCAGCTTGATGCGGTCGACTTCCGCCATCACGCGCGGGTCTTCACCCATGGAACGGATGCTGATGGTGCCATCGGAGCCGACTTCGACCTTCTGCTCGGGGGGGATGGCAATCGGGCCGCCGTTGCCAAGCACAGGCATACCGTTGCCGGTACGCAATACCCCGAGAGCGTCGATGTTCAGACTACCGGTACGCACATACGCTTCGCTGCCATCTGGCGCCTGCACGGCGATAAAACCGTTACCGCTCACAGTCACATCCAGGTCACGGCCGGTTTCCACCATCGGGCCTTCACTGAAGTCGGTGCCTGGGCGTTCGGTCATGGCAAAGGCACGCGCCGGAAAGCTGTCACCGAACACCGGCATCGAGCGCGCCTGCTCCAGGTCACGCTGAAAACCATTGGTCGAAATGTTGGCCAGGTTGTTGGCATGAGCCTTCTGCGCCAGCGCGTTCTGGCTGGCCCCGGTCATGGCCACATAAAGCATCTTGTCCACAATCATCCTCCATTGCACTGGCGGCCGTTTGCCGTTCGCCGTTGCTCTACAGGGGCTAAAGCAAGTTCCGAACCAACTTGCCAAAAGCAGGAAAAAGCCCATGAATACGGGCAGTTGAGAAAGCCCGCGCAGCGACGGCCGCCGGTTATCCGGCGCTGTTTTGCCGTTGGCGGCAAAAAGGTTTCATTTGCAGGCAAACCTGTGCCTACGGCAGGTCACGGCAACGCGCATTGTTGTAGGGCCCGGCAAAGCGTCTCCAGCCTTCACCTGGCGACCACTGCGAACACACCAGACGCCCATCTACCAGGCTTTCCCATCGCCAGTATGGCGCTGGCGCCGCCTGCACCTGCCCAAGACAGCAGGCGAGCAGCATTCCGACAAACAGCCTTTTCATCACCCCTCCTGCAAAAACAACGAACCCCTTCACGAGAAAGGGGTTCGCCTGCACTCACTCGAACGATGACGATCAAGTCATCTGAATGATGGTCTGCATCACGGTGCTTTCGGTCGAAATGGTCTTGGCATTCGCCTGGTAGTAGCTTTGCGCCTTGATCAGATCAACCAGTTCCTGCGTCAGGTTGACGTTGGAACCTTCCAGGGAGTTGGACTCGATCGCACCCAAAGTACCGGTTTTCGGCGAATCGATACCCGGAATGCCAGAGTTGTAGGTCTCGGTCCAACGGGTACTGCCGATTTGCTGCAGCCCCTGCTCGTTGGCGAAACTCGCCAGCGCTACCTGGCCAATGGCGCGCGACTGGCCATTGCTGAAGGAGGCGAACAATACACCTGTCGCGTCGATGCTCAGGTTGGACAGGATGCCCGTGGCATAACCGTCCTGAGACTGGGACATGCGCGCAGTTTCAGTGTTGTAGGAGGTGGTGCTGGCCATCGACATTTTCATGCCGGCAGCATCGCCCACCGCGCCATTGGCACTCCAGTTACCTGAAGCATCTTCGGCTGCCGGCACCCAGCCAATCATGCTGAAGGTATTGTTGACGACCGTGAACGAGGTGCCCACCGGATGCCCCGTATTGTCGGCTGTCATCGAGTTGACCGAACCATCACTGTTGAATGCGATCGTGCCCACCAGTGGCTCCGTACTCCCCGGATTGAACGGGTTGCGCCCATCAACGAGCGTGTACATGGTCCACTCGTTGGTGCCCGTCTTACGGTAGAACTGCTCCATGGTGTGTTCGTTGCCCTGGCTGTCATACACCTTGGTCGGGAACGAGCGGGTATAGGTCGAATCGTCAGAAGGGTCGAACGGCTTGTTCGCCACCAAGGCAGGCGAGGTAACACCCAGCGCCTGGTCAGTACCTGCCGCGCCACTGGCAACCCAGTCGCCATTCGCATCCTGAGCGGCCGGCACCCAGCCGGTCATGGCAAATGCACCATTGCTGACAGTGAACGACGCCCCACTTGGCACACCCGTGGTGTCGGCCAGCATGGAGCTGATGGTGCCATCACTGTTGTAGTTGATGGTGCCGGCCAGCGGGGTGGTACTGGCTGGATCGAACGGGTTTCGACCATCGACCAGCGTGTACATGGTCCATTCATTGGTATCGGTCTTGCGGTAGTACTGCTGCACTTCGTGCTCTACGCCGTCAGCATCCAGCACGGTACTGGTGCTAGAGCGCTGATAAGTGCTTGGGTCCGCAGGGTCGAATGCAGCCATGGCTGGCGGCTTGGTGTTGTCATACACCTGGAAAGGAATCGAGGCCGCCGAGGAGTTCAGGTTGATACCCTGATCGATCAACGAGGTCGGCTTGGGCTGCAATGCCGATGTGTCGATTTTCAGGTCGGTCAGGCCGCTTTTCTGGATCTTGCCGGTGGCATCCGCCATGTAACCTTGCAGGCGCAGGCCATCGGAGGTCTCGACGAAGTTGTCCTTGCTGGGCTGGAAAGAACCCGCCCGCGTGTAAACCTTCGAGCCGTTGTCAGACAGCACGAAGAAGCCCTGACCCTGGATACCCATGTCCAGCGCGTTGCCCGTGGTGTTTACATCACCCTGGGTGAATTGCTGGGAAATGGCTGCCAGCCGCACACCATTGCCCACCTGGTTCTTGCCCACACCCAGACGGTTGGCGCCCGCGTAAACATCCGCGAACTCGGCACGCGAGGCCTTGAACCCCGTGGTATTGACGTTGGCGATGTTGTTGCCGGTGACATCCAGTTGTTTGTTGGCTGCGTACAGACCGCTAAGGCCGATATTGAAAGACATGAATTCGCTCCTTTTGCCGCTCTAGCGGGCCTTAGATACCGATGGTTTGCACGTCGGAGAGGGAGACCTTGCCTACACCGGCAAGGTTGAGCACCATTTCTCCTGAGGCACTGAAGCTGACGCTGGTTACCTTGGCCGGCAACAGCGTGCTCATTTGCACCGCCTCGCCATCGACTGTGGTGCTAGCGGTGAAGGTGTAAGTGCCCGGGTCCACTTTCTCGCCACTGTTGTTGGTACCGTCCCAGATGAAGTCGGCGTAACCGGCTTTCTGCTCACCCAACTCGATGGTCTTGACCGTGTTGCCATCCTTGTCCTTGATAGTGATCTTCGCTTCACTGATTGCCTGAGGCACAACGAACTGGGCATTGAAGCTTTCAGCGGTATCAACCACAGCCTTGTCGTTCTGAACCACCACCGAGCGCCCTACCAGCGACGACGCCTGAAGCGCCTGGGACGAGGCCATGGCACTGGTGATGGAGCTGACCGAATCGTTCAGCGAGGTAATACCTTCCAGGCTGCTGAACTGCGCCAACTGGGCAACGAACTCGCTGTTATCCTGCGGGTCCAGCGGGTTCTGGTGTTGCATCTGGGTGACCAGCAGCTGCAGAAAGGCATCTTTGCCGAGCGAATCGTTGCCGGTTTTGGATGCAGTGTCCGTGGTCTTTTTGGTGCTGGTGCCCACGCCCGACGCCGACAGCACGTCATTGAGGTTTACACCGTTAGTATCGATTGCCATGGTCTGAATTCCTTATCACTGCCCCAGGGTCAGCACTTTCTGCATCATGCTCTTGGCCGTATTCATCAGTTCGGCGTTGGTCTGAAACGCGCGACTGGCGGAGATCATGTCCGCCATCTCCTCGACCACATTGACGTTCGGGTAGTAGACGTAGCCGTCCTTGTTCGCCGCAGGGTGGTTCGGCTCGTAGCGTGCTTCAAGGGTGCTCTGGTCTTCGACGATGCCTTTTACCTGCACGCCCTGCCCTGCCTCGCCCTGGTCTTCGAACAGCGACTGGCTGCTGCCGGCCTGTGCATTCTGGAAAGTGGTGGCGAACACCGGGTGACGGGCGCGGTACGTCTGGTCGATACTCGAAGACACGGTCTCGGCGTTGGCGATGTTGGACGCCACGGTGTTCAGACGCGTGTTCTGTGCGCTCATGCCGCTACCGGCAATGTTGAAGACACTGGAAAGGGACATGGTCATTCTCCCCGCAGGGCGGAAACCAGCCCTTTGAATTTACTGTTGAGCAAGGTGAAGCTGGCCTGGAAGCCAATCGCGTTTTCGGTGTAGTTCGATTGCTCGATCTGCGCGTCCACGGTGTTCTGGTCGATCGAGGGCTGCAACGGTGTACGGTACTTGAGGGTATCGTCAGCCGCGATGGCGAGGCCTTCGGCTTCGATGTGCCGGCTGTTGGTACGGTCCATGGCGAAGCGGCCGCCTTGCTGCTTGCTGGTCTCGGCGGCGAGCACCGAAGAAAAATCCATGTCACGCGCCTTGTAATTGGGCGTGTCGGCGTTGGCGATATTGTTGGCCAACACCTCGGCGCGCTGGGCGCGGAAGCCCAGGGCCTTTTCGTGGATACCAAGCGCCTTGTCGAAACTGATGCTCATGTCGGGGAAACCTTCAGAGGTTGACCGGAATTTCGTTGAGCAAGGTATAGCAAGGGCTGTGCCAACCACTGAAAAGCCCGTGTTTAGGGGGGATTGCGGCGCAGTACTGTCAGGTTGATGCCAGAAAAGCGGCAAAGGCCTTCCGCCTGAGGTGACAAAAGCGGCAATTGATGGGCGGCAAAAGCGGCAAAACAAAAAATTGACGTCAGTGTTTTCCTGTGCGGGCCTCTTCGCGGGTAAACCCGCTCCTACACGCGGCCTGTGCCCAACCACCGCCCGATGTCCACCCCCGATCCGTCGTAGGAGCGGGTTTACCCGCGAATACGGTAGCGGCAGCAACGGTGAACGGCGGGTGGAGATTGGCCAGCAGGGCCGGCCTCTTCGCGGGTAAACCCGCTCCTACGGGGAGCTCGGCAGGAACAGTGGATAGGCAAACAAAAAGACCGGCACCTCTCGATACCGGCCTTCGTGCTTACTTGGCCTGGTAGATGATCCCCGGGCTGCACTGCACCATCTGGTAATGGTCCGGCAAGCCGTTCAGCGCTTCCGAGGCGCCGAGGAACAGGTAGCCACCTGGCTTGAGGGTACTGTGAATGCGCAGCAGGATGTCCTTCTTCACCTGCGCCGAGAAATAGATCAGCACATTGCGGCAGAACACGATGTCGAACTTGCCCAGACTGGCATAGCTGTCGAGCAGGTTGAACGAGCGGAACTCGACACGGCTGCGAATCGCTGGCTTGACCGCCCAACGCCCCGGCCCTTTGGGGTCGAAGTAGCGCTGCAGGCGCTCCTGGGACAGCCCACGGGCAATCGCCAGGCTGTCGTATTCGCCGGTCTTGCAGTTGGTCAGCATGGTGCCGGAGAGGTCGGTGGCGACGATCTGCGCCCCCATCTTCAACTGACCGAGGTTGCTGCGCTCGAACTCGTCGATCGCCATCGAGATGGAATACGGCTCCTGCCCCGACGAACAGGCCGCCGACCACATGCGCAGGCGCTGGCCGGGGTTGTTGCGGATGAACTCGGGGATCACCTTGTTCTTCAACACCTCAAAGGGGTAGGTGTCGCGAAACCACAGGGTCTCGTTGGTGGTCATGGCATCGACCACCTGCTCGCGCAAACCGCCGCGCGGCTGGGCCTGAATGCGCTGCACCAGCTCACCCAGGCTCTTGATGCCCTGTTGTTCCATCAGCTTGTTGAGACGGCTGGAAACCAGGTACTGCTTATTCTCGCCCAGCAGGATGCCACAGGCTTTCTCCAGGAAGACCCGGAACTGTTCGAAATCCAAATTACCCGTAGACACTACTGCCGCCTCTTTTCAATCACTGGTGCCGGGGGGCATGCCCCCGGCTGCTTCAATGCGCTGCCTTGATCCGGTCGACCACCCGTTGGGCCAGGTCGTCCGGCTTGAACTTGGCCAGGAAGTCATCGGCGCCGACCTTCTTGACCATTGCCTGGTTGAACACCCCGGAAAGCGAAGTATGCAGGCAGATGTGCAATTTTTGCATGCGCGGATCGCTGCGAATCTCCGCGGTTAGCGTATATCCGTCCATTTCCGGCATTTCAATGTCCGAGATCATCATCAGGAACTCTTCTTCCGGCTTTTTGCCCTCATCCACCAGCTGGCGCAGGTAGTTCAGCGCCTGACGGCCATCATTGAGCGCCACCACCTCGACCCCAACGGTCTGCAGGCACCGGCTGACCTGCTTGCGCGCCACTGACGAATCGTCAACGGTCAGCACTCGCATCAACACCGCCTTGTCCTGCACTTCGGCATCGATCACACCGGCCGATACCGACTCGGACGACGGCGACACTTCGGCCAGCACCTTCTCCACGTCGATGATCTCGACCATGCGGTTGTCAACCCGGGTGACCGCGGTGAGGTAGTGATCACGGCCGGTACCCTTGGGTGGCGGATGGATCTCTTCCCAGTTCATGTTGACGATGCGCTCCACCGAATGCACCAGGAAACCTTGGGTCTTGGTGTTGTACTCGGTGATGATCACGAAGCTGTTGCGTGTGTCTTCCTGCAGCGGCCGCAACCCGGTGGCCATCGACAAGTCGAGGATCGGGATGGTCGCCCCGCGAATATTGGCAACGCCACGCACCACAGGGTGCGCCTTGGGCAGCAGGGTCAGCGCAGGGCATTGCAGTACTTCCCTGACCTTGAACACATTGATGCCGTAAAGCTGTTCGCCATTGAGGCGGAACAGCAGCAATTCCAGGCGATTCTGCCCCACCAGCTGCGTGCGCTGGTTGACCGAATCCATAACACCCGCCATGCCAGACTCCTTAACGTTTCAGCCTTTCGTTGCAACTCAGGTAGCGAGTCGGCACGGGCTTTGCTTTTTTGAGTGTCATGCACACGAAAACGACATTTTCCCGACGATTGACACGCCTGCTGACTGGCCCGCTGGCCACGCTGTGCCTGCTGATGCCCGGCGTTCGCACGGTGGCGAACGCGTTCACCTTGCCTGAACAGCTTATCGGTGTCACCCAAGGGTTTCTTGAATTCACCGTTGAAGATTATCTGTCCACCACCCAGACTGCCGGCCGCTATGAAATCCAGGTCAACCCGCTGGACCCACGCCTGCGCATGCCGTTGTGCAGCCAGCAGCTGGACGCCTCACTGGAAAGCCCGGCCCAGCCGCTGGGCCGGGTGACGGTACGGATACGTTGCAACGGCGCAGCACCGTGGACAGTCTTTGTGCCGGCCACCGTGCGACTTTTCCGCGACGTGGTGGTGGTGACCCGCCCGCTCAAGCGCGACAACACGGTCGGCGAAGGTGACGTGGCCCTGCGCGAGCGCGATGTCGGCACCCTGGGCCAGGGCTTTCTGACCGAGCTGGACCAGGCGGTGGGCATGAAGATGCTGCGCCCCACGGTGATCGACCAGGTGCTCACCCCGCAACACCTGGAACAGGCCGAGGTGGTGCGCAAGGGTGACCAGGTGGTGATCATCGCCCGCAGTGGCAGCCTGAATGTGCGCATGCCGGGCGAAGCCCTGAGCAAGGGCGGCCTGAGCGAGCAGATCCGGGTACGCAACCTCAATTCAAAACGCGTGGTCAAGGCCAGGGTGACCGGCCCGGGCCAGGTCGAGGTCAGTATGTAGGCTGGCCACCAGATTGCGCTGGCAGTGAGGAACCGCTTTTCCTAAACTGTGTCAGAACACGGGTTCGCGGGCTTGCCGACAGGCGGCAATGCATTTGTGCCTAAAGTTTATATCGGGTTGGCCGAAAACAAGGCAAGCGTCCAAATACCCAGAGGTTTCTGATCATGGTCATCGACTTCAGTCGTTTGAATAACTCTCCGTCCGTCACGGGCGGCGTGCGCGGCAACACCGCGTCCGGCAGCGCCGAAAAACCGGCAGCCAGCCAGGAAGCGGTGAAAGACACCAGCGCCAGCGGAGAGGCGGTACACCTCAGCCAGGAGGCACAGCAGTTGCAGAAAATCAGCGACAAGCTGCGCGACGAGCCCGTGGTCAACAGCGCCCGTGTGGCCCAGTTGAAGCAGGCAATCGCCGACGGCAGCTACCAGGTCGATGCCGGCCGGGTCGCCAGCAAACTGCTTGATTTCGAAGCCCAGCGCTGACCGTACGGCGCGCTGACTTCACGGACGCCTGAAAAGCCAAGAGTTAGCCATGCACGACACCACCTTGCTGCAACTGATCGAAGATGACATTGCCCCGATGCAGGAACTGCTCGACCTTCTGCAGAAGGAGTCTGTAGCCCTGCATGGCCGCGATATGGCGCCACTGGAAAATATCCTGGCCCGCAAGCAGTCTTTGATCGTGTTGCTGGAGCAGCAAGGCCTGCGGCGCAACAACCTGCTCACCAGCCTTGGCCTGAGCGCAGATCGCGCCGGCGTGGAGGCTGTGGCGGCCCAATCGCCTAACGGTGAATTGATCCTGCAACAACTGGACGTGATCAGCCAGTTGATGCAAGCCTGCCAACAGCTTAACGAAACCAATGGCCGGATCATCCAGGTGCAGCAACACGTCACCAACAACCAGATCCGGATCCTCATGGGCGGCGACTCGCCTTCGCTCTACGACAGCCGTGGCAGCACCTCGCCGCTGGCCAAGCCGCGCGCGCTCAGCCAAGTGTGATTTTTCTATCAAGGCACAGAACATAGTGGCAAAATGCCGTTACTTGCGTGTGTCGCTTTTGCCTGGAGAACGATAAGCTGTGTTCAATGAATCCGATGCCCCGCAACCACCCAAGGTGTTGAGCACCCCCTTGGAGATTGCGGCCAACTTGCGGCAGCTGCAGGAAAGCCACGACCCCCTGATCATCACCTTCCATGACCGCAGCCAGCGCTTCCAGAGCTATGTGGTGCACGTGGACCGCGAAAGCAACACCCTGGCACTGGATGAGATGATCCCCCGTGACGGCGAGAAATTCATCGAGAACGGCGAGCACTTCCGTGTCGAAGGCTTCCACGATGGTGTACGCATCGCCTGGGAATGCGATCACGCGCTGAAAATCAGCGAAGTCGACGGCCACCGCTGCTACAGCGGCGCCCTGCCGCAAGAGATGACCTATCACCAGCGCCGCAACGCCTTCCGCGCCGCGCTGAAGCTATCGCAACTGGTCGATATCATCCTCGACGGTGCTCACCTCAAGGGCAACGGCGCCATGCGAGGCAAGCTGCTGGATATCTCGGCCACTGGCTGCAAACTGCGCTTTGAAGGCAATGTCGAAGACCGCCTGCAACTGGGCCAGGTGTATGAGCGTTTCAAGGCGGGCAACCCACTGGGCCTGGTGGACACCATGGTCGAGCTGCGTCATCTGCACTATGAAGAGCGCATCAACACCACTTTTGCCGGCGTACGCTTCCACAACCTGAGCGGCCAGGCGCAGCGCAAGATCGAGAGTTTCGTGTACCAGCTGCAGCGTGAAGCGCGGCGGTTCGACAAGGACGATTATTGATCGTCGGTCGGTAAAACAGAAAACGCCACCTGCTGAGGTGGCGTTTTCATTTGTGTTTCTGCTGGGCTGGCCTTTTCGCGGGTAAACCCGCTCCTACACCGACTTGCTGACCTCTTCCGACTCAGGCGCCTGTTGCTGCGCGCCCTTCTCTTCATCCTCGGTATCTTCAGCCGCCACCGGCGCCTGCATCACGTCCTGCACCGTCTGCTCATCCACCCGCGGGTCCAGCGCCGCCGACAACGGCGAACCGGCCGCCGGCATCGCCACGTGGCCCAGCGGTGCGTCCTGCACCTGATGCAGGCCGGTAACCGCTTTCGGCCGAATACGCCACACCAGCACCAAGGCAAAGAATACGAAGAAGGCATACAGCATCTGCGCGCCCAGCACTTTCATCAGAACCCCTGCCGCCAGCGGGCCGACGCATGCACCCACACCGTAGGTCACCAACAGCATCGCCGTCAGCGATACCCGGCGCTCGCTTTCCACGTGGTCATTGGAAAAGGCAACCGCCAGCGGGTACAGGCAGAACTGCAGCAACGAGATCAGGAAGCCGATACCGAACAGCAACTCCAGCGGCACACTGGGCAGTATTGCCAATGGCGCAGCCGCCAGCGCCAGCCCCACTGCCACACTCCGAATCAGCACCGCCCGGTCATAACGGTCAGACAACCAGCCCAGCGGCCACTGCACCAGCAGGCCGGCAAAAATGCAGCTACCCATGAACAGACCGATCTGCTCGGTACTCATCCCCTGGCTTGACGCATATAAAGGCGCCAAACCGTAGAACGAGCCGACAATCAGCCCCGAGCCCAAAACCGTACTGAGCGACTGCGGCACGCGCTTGATGAAAAACTTCGGCTCCATCGGTGCCGGGCGCAAGGGCGCCGGGTGAATACGCCGGGTCATCGCCACGGGCACCAGGCACAGGGCAAAGCACATCGCCACCAGCATCAGCAGCTCAGGGCCGAGCTGCGGGTGCACCACCAGAATCAACTGGCCAAGCACCAGCCCCAGGTACGAGGCAATCATGTAGCCGCTGAACACCGCGCCCCGGTGTTTCACATCGGCCTGCTCATTGAGCCAGCTCTCGATGACCATGTATTGGCACATCATCCCCAGGCCGACGATCACGCGCAGCCCGACCCAGGCCGGCAGCCAGCTGGTCAGGCCATGACCGAGCACCGCAGCGCCGACGATACCGGCACAGGTGGCATAGGCGCGTATGTGCCCTACCCGTCCGATCAGCCGGTGGCCAACCTTGCCGCCAACCGCCAGACCAAAGTAGTTGGCCGCCATCAACGCACCCACCCACAGGCTGTCGACGTGGTCGGCAGCCAGGCGCAGGGCCAGGTAGGTGCTGAGCAGGCCCGAGCCGATCAACATCATCAGCGCGGCGAAATACAACGACTGAAACGGCTTCCATACATTTCGCATACGTCCCGTGGAGCTCCCTGGTCAGGTGGCAGTTTTGGGTGCTAGCAGCATAAAGGCAAAAACCGCCTGGCGCAGGCCCCCCGACAGCTATTTGGCATTGCGGGGGCGTGCCCGGTGCAGGTTGTGTCGCGCTCAGGCCTGTGCCGCCAGGACCCGGCGCTCCCACGGCGTGATCTCGTCGAAGAAATCGCTCAGCTCAAGCGTCTTGCTGGCAATGTAGCCTTCGATGAACTCGCTGCCGAACAGTTCCCGCGCCAGCGTGCTGCGCTTGAGCCTTTCAAGGGCCGCGTGCAGCGTGCACGGCAGGCTCAGGTGCTCGGGCACTTCGAATTCGCCCTGGATGGCTGGCGATGGCTGCAAGCGCTGCTCGATGCCATGCAGCCCGGCGGCCAGGCTGGCAGCAATGGCCAGGTACGGGTTGGCATCGGCCCCAGGCAGGCGGTTTTCCACCCGTCGCGCGACCGGTGCACTGGCCGGAATGCGCAAGCCAGCGGCGCGATTGTCCTCGGACCAGCACGCATTGTTCGGCGAGGCATAGGGGTGGCACAGGCGCTGGTAGGAATTGACGTTGGGCGCGAACAGGGCGGTGAAGTCGGCCATGCACGCCTGCAACCCGCCGATGAAATGGTGGAAGGTGTCTGTCGCCAGGCCCTGCTCGTCACTGAACACGTTACGCCCGCTGCCGGCCTCGACCAGGCTCTGGTGAATGTGCATGGAACTGCCGGGCGTACGCGCCAGCGGCTTGGCCATGCAGACCACGGTCAGCCCATGCTTGAGCGCCACTTCCTTGAGCAGGTGCTTGAACAGGAAGGTCTGGTCGGCCAACAGCAGCGGGTCGCCGTGCAGGAGGTTGATCTCGAACTGGCTGACACCCATTTCGTGCATGAAGGTGTCACGTGGCAGGCCGAGCGCGGCCATGCAGTGGTACACCTCCTTGAAGAACGGGCGCAGGCCGTTGTTGGAACTGACACTGAACGCCGAATGGCCCAGCTCGCGGCGGCCATCGCTGCCTACAGGCGGCAGGAAGGGTTGCTGCGGGTCTGTGTTGGGGGCAAAGACGAAGAACTCCAGCTCGGTTGCCACTACCGGCGCCAGGCCCAGTGCCGCATAGCGAGCTATCACGGCCTTCAGCTGGCCCCGGGTGGACAGTGCCGAGGGCCGGCCATCCAGCTCGTTGGCATCGCAGATGGCCAAGGCGCGGCCGTCATCGCTCCAGGGCAGGCGGTGGACCTGACTGGGTTCGGCCACCAGTGCCAGGTCGCCGTCATCACTGCCGTAGAATTTCGCTGCTGGGTAGCCGCCCATGATGCACTGCAGCAGCACACCCCGGGCCATCTGCAGGCGACGGCCTTCGAGGAAGCCGTCGGCGGTCATCACCTTGCCGCGCGGGACGCCGTTGAGGTCGGGGGTGACGCATTCGATTTCATCGATGCCCTGGAGCTGAGCGGTGCTCATGACGCTTGTCCTTGTTGTTGTAGGCTGACAACAACATAGGCTGCGGGTGTTTAAAATATCAAGCAGCCTATAGAGGTGCCTGTGCCGGCCTCTTCGCGGGTGAACCCGCGCCTACAGGTGGGTGCGACCCGTGTAGGAGCGGGTTCACCCGAGAACAGGCCGGCACAGCCCCCCCTACTCCCGCAAGGTCATGCCATTGGCCGGCAACGGCAACGCCGTTTTGTAGCGCACCTGCTTCAGGGCAAAACTCGATCGAATATTGGCCACCCCCGGCAAGCGCGTCAGGTAATCGAGAAACCGCTCCAGCGCCTGGATGCTCGGCAGCAGCACCCGCAACAGGTAATCCGGGTCCCCGGTCATCAGGTAGCACTCCATCACCTCGGGCCGCTCGGCGATCTCTTCTTCAAACCGATGCAACGACTGCTCCACCTGTTTTTCCAGGCTGACATGGATAAACACATTCACATCCAGCCCCAGCACCTCAGGCGACAGCAAGGTCACCTGCTGGCGGATCACCCCCAGTTCTTCCATGGCCCGCACCCGGTTGAAACACGGCGTGGGCGACAGGTTCACCGAGCGTGCCAGCTCGGCATTGGTGATGCGGGCGTTCTCTTGCAGGCTGTTGAGAATGCCGATATCAGTACGATCGAGTTTGCGCATAAGACAAAATCACCGGTTTTTTGTGTTTATGCGGAATGTTTATCTGCCCCGCTCAGCAAAGGCAATCAACTTGAGAGAAAAATTCTCCTGCCGGCCCACTAAGATGTAGGTGACGCTGACTTACCAGTCACAAGCCGGTACTCAGCGGCGGCCGCTTCAGAGCTCACAAAAACAAATACCCGAGCGAGCGTAAAAAGCATGAACGAGTACGCCCCCCTGCGTTTGCATGTGCCCGAGCCCACCGGCCGGCCAGGCTGCCAGACCGATTTTTCCTACCTGCGCCTCAACGATGCAGGTCAAGCCCGTAAACCCGCGATCGATGTCGATGCTGCCGACACTGCCGACCTGTCCTACAGCCTGGTCCGCGTGCTCGACGAGCAAGGTGATGCGCAAGGCCCCTGGGCCGAAGACATCGACCCACAGATCCTTCGTCAAGGCATGCGCGCCATGCTCAAGACGCGGATCTTCGACAGCCGCATGGTGGTTGCCCAGCGCCAGAAGAAGATGTCCTTCTACATGCAAAGCCTGGGCGAAGAAGCCATCGGCAGTGGCCAGGCGCTGGCGCTGAACCGCACCGACATGTGCTTCCCGACCTACCGCCAGCAAAGCATCCTGATGGCCCGCGACGTATCGCTGGTCGAGATGATCTGCCAACTGCTGTCCAACGAGCGCGACCCCCTCAAGGGCCGCCAGTTGCCGATCATGTACTCGGTGCGCGAAGCCGGCTTCTTCACCATCAGCGGCAACCTGGCGACCCAGTTCGTGCAGGCGGTCGGCTGGGCCATGGCATCGGCGATCAAGGGCGATACCAAGATCGCCTCGGCGTGGATCGGTGACGGCGCTACTGCCGAGTCAGACTTCCACACCGCCCTCACCTTTGCCCACGTATACCGCGCCCCGGTCATCCTCAACGTGGTCAACAACCAGTGGGCCATTTCCACCTTCCAGGCCATCGCCGGTGGCGAGTCGACCACCTTTGCCGGCCGTGGCGTGGGTTGCGGTATTGCTTCGCTGCGGGTTGACGGCAACGACTTCGTCGCCGTGTACGCCGCCTCGCGCTGGGCTGCCGAGCGCGCCCGCCGCGGCCTGGGCCCAAGCCTGATCGAGTGGGTCACCTACCGTGCCGGCCCGCACTCGACGTCGGACGACCCCTCCAAGTACCGCCCTGCCGATGACTGGAGCCACTTCCCGCTGGGTGACCCGATCGCCCGCCTGAAGCAGCACCTGATCAAGATCGGCCACTGGTCCGAAGAAGAACACCAAGCCGTCACGGCCGAGCTCGAAGCTGCGGTGATTGCCGCACAGAAAGAAGCCGAGCAGTACGGCACCCTGGCTAACGGGCACATCCCGAGCGCCGCCTCGATGTTCGAGGATGTGTACAAGGAGATGCCCGAACACCTGCGCCGTCAACGCCAGGAACTGGGGGTTTGAGATGAACGACCACAACAACAGCATCAACCCGGAAACCGCCATGGCCACCACTACCATGACCATGATCCAGGCCCTGCGCTCGGCCATGGATGTCATGCTTGAGCGCGACGACAATGTGGTGGTGTACGGCCAGGACGTCGGTTACTTCGGCGGCGTGTTCCGCTGCACCGAAGGCCTGCAGAACAAGTACGGCAAATCGCGCGTGTTCGACGCGCCCATCTCCGAGAGCGGCATCGTCGGTACCGCCGTAGGCATGGGCGCCTATGGCCTGCGCCCGGTGGTGGAGATCCAGTTCGCCGACTACTTCTACCCGGCCTCCGACCAGATCGTCTCCGAGCTGGCCCGCCTGCGTTACCGGTCGGCCGGCGAGTTCATTGCCCCGCTGACCCTGCGCATGCCTTGCGGCGGCGGCATCTATGGCGGCCAGACTCACAGCCAGAGCCCGGAAGCGATGTTCACCCAGGTCTGCGGCCTGCGCACCGTGATGCCGTCCAACCCTTATGACGCCAAAGGCCTGCTGATTGCCTCGATCGAATGCGACGACCCGGTAATCTTCCTGGAGCCCAAACGTCTGTACAACGGCCCGTTCGATGGCCACCACGACCGCCCTGTAACCCCATGGTCGAAGCACCCGCACAGCGCCGTGCCCGACGGCTATTACACCGTACCGCTGGACAAGGCCGCCATTACCCGCCCTGGCAATGACGTGACCGTACTGACTTACGGCACCACGGTGTACGTGGCCCAGGTGGCCGCCGAAGAAAGCGGCGTCGATGCCGAAGTGATCGACCTGCGCAGCCTGTGGCCGCTGGACCTGGACACCATCGTCGAGTCGGTGAAAAAGACTGGCCGTTGCGTGGTGGTGCACGAGGCCACCCGCACCTGCGGCTTCGGTGCCGAGCTGGTGTCGCTGGTGCAGGAGCACTGCTTCCACCACCTGGAGGCGCCGATCGAGCGCGTCACCGGCTGGGACACCCCCTACCCTCACGCACAGGAATGGGCTTACTTCCCCGGCCCTTCGCGGGTAGGTGCGGCACTGAAAAAGGTCATGGAGGTCTGAATGGGCACGCACGTCATCAAGATGCCGGACATTGGCGAAGGCATCGCGCAGGTCGAGTTGGTGGAATGGTTCGTCAAGGTCGGTGACATCATCGCCGAGGATCAGGTGGTGGCCGACGTCATGACCGACAAGGCCACCGTGGAAATCCCCTCGCCGGTCAGCGGCAAGGTGTTGGCCCTGGGTGGCCAGCCCGGGGAAGTGATGGCGGTCGGTAGCGAACTGATCCGCATCGAAGTGGAAGGCAGCGGCAACCATGTGGACGTGCCTCAGCCAAAACCGGTAGAGGCCCCGGCCGCCCCGATTGCAGCCAAGCCGGAACCGCAGAAAGACGTAAAACCCGCCGTGTACCAGGCGCCCGCCAACCACGAAGCTGCGCCCATCGTGCCGCGCCAGCCGGGCGACAAGCCGCTGGCCTCGCCGGCCGTGCGCAAACGCGCCCTGGACGCCGGTATCGAACTGCGTTATGTGCATGGTAGCGGCCCGGCCGGGCGCATTCTGCACGAAGACCTCGACGCCTTCATGAGCAAGCCGCAAAGCAATGCCGGGCAAGCACCTGATGGTTATGCCAAGCGCACCGACAGCGAGCAGGTGCCGGTGATCGGCCTGCGCCGCAAGATCGCCCAGCGCATGCAGGACGCCAAACGCCGGGTCGCGCACTTCAGTTATGTCGAGGAAATCGACGTCACCGCCCTGGAAGCCCTGCGCCAGCAACTCAACAGCAAGCACGGCGACAGCCGCGGCAAACTGACCTTGCTGCCATTCCTGGTGCGCGCCCTCGTCGTGGCGCTGCGTGACTTCCCGCAGATCAACGCGACCTACGACGACGAAGCGCAGATCATCACCCGCCATGGCGCGGTGCATGTGGGCATTGCCACCCAGGGTGACAACGGCCTGATGGTACCCGTGCTGCGCCACGCCGAAGCGGGCAGCCTGTGGGCCAATGCCGGCGAGATTTCGCGCCTGGCCAACGCTGCACGTAACAACAAGGCCAGCCGCGAGGAGCTGTCCGGCTCGACCATCACCCTGACCAGCCTCGGCGCCTTGGGTGGCATTGTCAGCACGCCGGTGGTCAACACCCCGGAAGTGGCAATCGTCGGGGTCAACCGCATGGTCGAACGACCGGTGGTGATTGATGGCCAGATCGTCGTGCGCAAGATGATGAACCTGTCCAGCTCGTTCGACCACCGCGTGGTCGATGGCATGGACGCCGCCCTGTTCATCCAGGCCGTGCGTGGCCTGCTCGAACAACCCGCCTGCCTGTTCGTGGAGTGAGCATGCAACAGATTATCCAGACTACCCTGTTGATCATCGGCGGCGGCCCTGGCGGCTATGTAGCAGCCATCCGCGCCGGGCAACTGGGCATTCCTACCGTACTGGTGGAAGGCCAGGCACTGGGCGGCACCTGCCTGAACATCGGCTGCATCCCGTCCAAGGCGCTGATCCACGTGGCCGAGCAGTTTCACCAAGCCTCGCGCTTTACCGAACCCTCGCCGCTGGGCATCAGCGTGGCTTCGCCGCGCCTGGACATCGGCCAGAGCGTCACCTGGAAGGACGGCATTGTCGACCGTCTGACCACCGGTGTTGCCGCCTTGCTGAAAAAGCACGGGGTGAAAGTGGTGCATGGCTGGGCCAAGGTACTGGACGGCAAGCAGGTCGAGGTCGATGGCCAGCGTATCCAGTGCGAGCATCTGTTGCTGGCGACCGGTTCCACCAGTGTCGAACTGCCGATGCTGCCGCTGGGTGGCCCGGTGATTTCCTCGACCGAAGCCCTGGCGCCGAAAGCCCTGCCGCAACACCTGGTGGTGGTCGGCGGTGGCTATATCGGCCTGGAGCTGGGCATTGCCTATCGCAAGCTGGGTGCACAGGTGAGTGTGGTGGAAGCGCGCGAACGCATCCTGCCGACCTACGACAGCGAATTGACCGCCCCGGTGGCCGAGTCGCTGAAGAAACTGGGCATCGCGTTGCACCTGGGCCACAGCGTCGAGGGCTACGAAAATGGCTGCCTGCTGGCCAGCGACGGCAAGGGTGGGCAACTGCGTCTTGAAGCCGATCAGGTACTGGTGGCCGTGGGCCGCCGGCCACGCACCAAGGGCTTCAACCTGGAATGCCTGGACCTGAAGATGAACGGCACCGCCATTGCCATCGACGAGCGCTGTCATACCAGCATGCACAACGTCTGGGCCATTGGCGACGTCGCTGGCGAACCGATGCTGGCGCACCGGGCCATGGCCCAAGGCGAGATGGTCGCCGAAATCATCGCCGGCAAGGCCCGACGCTTCGAGCCGGCAGCGATTGCCGCCGTGTGCTTTACCGACCCGGAAGTGGTGGTGGTCGGCAAGACCCCGGAACAAGCCAGCCAGCAGGGCCTGGACTGCATCGTCGCGCAGTTCCCGTTTGCCGCCAATGGCCGGGCCATGAGCCTGGAGTCGAAAAGCGGTTTCGTGCGGGTGGTGGCGCGCCGTGACAACCACCTGATCGTGGGTTGGCAGGCGGTTGGCGTGGCGGTCTCCGAGCTGTCCACCGCGTTTGCCCAATCGCTGGAGATGGGCGCGTGCCTGGAAGATGTGGCCGGCACCATTCATGCCCACCCCACGTTGGGTGAAGCGGTGCAAGAAGCCGCCCTGCGCGCGTTGGGCCACGCCTTGCATATCTGACACTGAAGCGGCCGAGGCCGATTTGGCCCGCTGCGCCGAGAGGCGCTGCGGGTCTTTTTTCATTCAGGCCATCCAAGCCTTCAGAAAACTGCACGCTCTTTAAGGGGCTAGTGTGGTGTTTTGCAAATACGGCCAATAAACCGCGAGCGTTTTTTGCGCTCAGGCAAGGCGTCGCGACGAGGCGTAGCCCAGCAACGGCGAGGAGCGACAACGCCGCATGAGCGCAAAAAGCGCCGCGAGTTATGGTCGTTATTTGTGAAACACCACACTAGCTACTCGGCAATTGCATTCTTGCCTGTACCCTTGGCCCTGTAGAGCGCCTTGTCGGCACGCGCCAGCAGCGCGTGCGGGTCCTCCCCTTCCAGCCATTGCACCACGCCATAACTCATGGTCAGCCGGCAATCACCCACCGGCTCCACCTGCTCCAGCACCTGGCGCAAGCGCGCCGCCACATCCAGCGCCTCCCCCAACGCGGTCTGCGGCAGCACGATGACGAACTCGTCGCCGCCCCAGCGCGCCAGCAGGTCCAGTTCGCGCAAGCAGGTGCGCAGGCTTTCGGCCACCCGAACCAGCGCCGCATCGCCACGGGCGTGACCGTAGCGGTCATTGATCGGTTTGAAATCATCCATGTCCATGGCGATCAGCGACAACGGCTGGCGGAAGCGCTGGGCGCGCTGGCACTCCCGCTGCAACGCGCTCTCCAGCCGGTAACGGTTGGCAACACGGGTCAACGCATCGCGTTCGGCCAATTCACGGTTTTCGTCCAGTTGCCGCTGCAACTGCTGATTCACCCAGGACAACTCACGGGTGCGTTCGGCCACCTGAAATTCCAGCGACTGGTTCTTCTGTTCCAGTTGTGTCACCAAGCGCTTGCCAGCGTCGATATTGCGATGCGCACCCAGCATGCGTGCCACGGAACCGTCCTCGTTATGCGCGATGACGTAGCCGCTGTCTTCGATCCAGATGTAGCTGCCGTCCTGACAACGGCAACGGTATTCAATGCGGTAGCGCTCGTTGCGCTGATTGATATAGGCCTCGAAATGGGCCATTACCCGGGGGTAGTCTTCGGGATGGATCACGCTTTCCCAGGTAAATACCGAGTTGGCCATGGAGTGACTGGCATAACCCAGCATGCTGTACCAGCCCGGGTTGCGATAAACGTAACCGGTATTGGCATTCCAGTCCCAGATGCCATCGCTGATCAAGTCGAACAAGGTGTGCAATTGCTGTTCACTGAAGCCGGCAGGTACCGGCCGGGTTTCTTGACTCATGGACGCTCTCCCTGATGCCCAGCAACTGCGCTCCGATCAAGGGGCTGCCGACAGTGGTGTTGATTGCCGCGAGCGGCAAGATGATGCCTATCACGGGCAAGCATATGCCCACCCGTGTGCAACCGAAATAGCGCCAACGCCCTGATTTCGACCGGCACAGCGCTGGCATGGCTTTTGCGCTGGGTACCTGCCAACGAGATTTCCAAGGAGGAAACATGATAATCGCCGCTAACGGCGTGAGCTGGCAGCCCACGCTCCATCAGCCTCGGTCCACCAGCGATGAGCAGGCAGTGGCCCAGATTGCGCCTGTCCGCACGCCAATATCCACCGCCAACACGGCGAGCCAACAGCAGAATGGAGGCAGCACCGCTCAGCAAAATGCAGAGGATGCTCGTGCAGAAGCCTTTGCCAAATTCAAGGTGATGCTGCAAAACCTGAGTTCTGCGACCACCGAGCCGGTCATCGGAGAACCTCTGCCGCCCAAGACTGCCCGGCAGGAATTTCACGACTTCATGTCCAAGTCGCCCGGCGAGATGATCAAGGAAAAACTGCTGCGTGAAATAGGCTTGACCGAAGAAGAGTACGACGCCCTGCCGCCCGAAATGAAAGCAAAGGTCGACGAGTTGATCGCCCAGCGCATGAAAGAAGACATCAAGCGCAAGATCGAGGAGAAAGCGCAAGAGCAGATCGCCAAAGCGGACGGCGGCCTGGATGAAGAGCAACAAGCGGCAAGCCCGATATGAAGCAGTGGAAGCGGCCGGTAAGGAGAGCGCCGCAGTTCGTCCAAGGCGCTTCAGCCTGACCGGTGTCCGGTGGCGTCGATGGTCAGGTGGTGCATGGCTTCGTCAACTGCACCGCTACCGGCGCCATCACCGGTCTCAGGAAAAATCGGCAGGATGTTGTGCAGAGAATTCGTTTGAGGTCCTTGGCCTTATTGTCCAGGGTGGCAGGCTGGTAGCTATTTGCCACGCGTGGACGCAGGCGCATGACGATGCCTGCGTAGGGGAACGATGTCGGATCCCCCCTAAAATAAGAGAGGACAAGGAAATGCAATCACACGGTTTGAAGCAAAGCCTCAAGCAGCGGCATATCACCATGATCGCGCTGGGTGGGGTGATCGGTGCAGGGCTGTTCATGGGCTCGGGCTCACTGATCGCATCGGCAGGGCCCGCGGCCATACTGTCGTATTTCATTGGTGGCCTGGTGGTCACCCTGGTCATGTTCATGCTGGGCGAAATGGCCTGCCGCAACCCGGATGCAGGGTCGTTCTCGACCTACGCCAACACCTACCTCGGGGACTGGGCAGGGTTTACGGTCGGCTGGCTGTACTGGTTCAAGTCGATGATGACCATCACCCTGGAAGCGGTACTGCTGGGCGCCATCCTGCATGACTTCCTACCCTGGCTGCCGATCTGGGCAGGTGCCTTCCTGATGCTGGTGACACTCATGGCCAGCAACGCCTACTCGGTGCGTTCGTTTGCCGAAGTCGAGTATTGGCTGGCCGCGATGAAGGTCGCCACCATCCTCATCTTCATGCTGCTGGGCGTGTCGATCCTGCTCGGCCTGCACAGTGAGATTCCCGCCCCCGGCCTGATCAACCTCACCGCCCATGACGGCTTCATGCCCAACGGCCTGTCACCGGTGATGGCCGGCGTTATCGTGGTGATTTTCTCCCTGGGCGGCAGCGAAATTGCCGCTGTGGCCGCGGGTGAGTCAGAGAACCCGCGACAGAACGTGATCCGCGCGATCAAGAGCGTGATCCTGCGGGTGATGCTGTTCTACGTAGGCTCTGTGTCGATCCTGATCCTTTGCCTGCCCTGGACCGACAAGGCCAACCTGGCCTCGCCCTATGTTTCGCTGTTCAGCCTGGCCGGGTTCGGTGGTGCTGCAGTGGCCATGAAACTGGTGCTGTTCGTCTCGTTCATGTCGGTGATGAACTCGTTCATGTTCTCCAACTCGCGCATGCTGTTCTCGCTGAGCCAGCGCGGTCACGCGCCCAAGCTGTTCTCACGCACCAGTGCCAAGGGCGTACCGATCAATGCACTGCTGCTGAGCCTGTCGATCTGCACGATGATCCTGACCGTACACTTTGTCAGTGGCGGCGACCTGTTCATGACCTTGGCCAAGAGTACCGGCAGCCTGGTCATGGTCGTATGGATCTTCATCATCATCGCCCACGTGGCGATGCGCAGGAAAACCCGCCACGAAGCGGTCGCCCCAAACGCCTTCCGTGCCTGGCTGTTCCCCTACACCAATATCATTGCGCTGTTCGCCTTGCTGGCAGTCATCGGCACCCAGGCGTTCGACCCGGCATCGCGTTTCCAATTCTGGTTCACGGTGCTGACGGTACTGCTGGTGGTGGCGGGGTACTTCCTGATGCGTCAGCGGCTGGCCCCAAGCGCGGCGTTATGCCACGAACGTGATGCATGACAGCGCTGGCCAAGCGCAGGTGCTGTCAACAGCAGCACGACGGCGACAAAGGCAACGGAGACAATAATGGGAATGACGAGAATGGCGTCCCAGGCAGGAATTGAACCTGCAACCTTCCCCTTAGGAGGGGGATGCTCTATCCAATTGAGCTACTGAGACGCTACGACCGGCAGCGAGCGCTGCACAGCGGGATGGCCAGCATGTTAACCAGCATGCTGGCGTTTGTCATGCCTCAACTGGGCTTTTTCGCGTAATCCTTTTCTGCGGCTGCTATCCCCGCGGTAGCACGCCCTGATGGCGAAGCAGCGAAACGAATGCGGCGACCGCCGCCTCCAGTGTGGAAGAATTATCCAGCACATGCACCGACGGGTCGGCTGCAGCTTGCAAGCGTGCGCTGCGCACCAGGCGCTGCTCCACTTCTTCTGCAGTTTCCCGGCCCCGGGCCAGCAAGCGCTGGCGCAGCACCTCAGGCTTGACCTTGACCAACACGGCCAACAAATCCGGGTAGCGCTGACGGGCTTCTGGCAGATAAGCCCGCGAGCCATTCACCAGCACTGCCCTCCCCGCCGCCAACCACTGGTCCACCTGCCGGGGTATGCCATAGTCAAGGCCATTGGCCCGCCAGTGTATGGCAAACGCACCCTGCGCACGCAAGGTCTCAAACTGCTCAGGCGTGACCCCTTGGGCAGCTTCGCCTTTGGCTTCGGCCGAACGGGTGATGACCCGGCGGGCAATTTCTACCCCGGCGAGGGCCAGTTGCTCACGCGAAGCGTCGATCAGGGAGTCTTTCCCGGAACCCGACGGCCCAACCAAAAATATCAACCGGCCCGTCCCTGATCGGCGGTCGCTTGCGTCATGTTGCATAGCCACTATGCTCTATGGAGAGAACCGGCGCATTCTAGGGCTTTTCTGGGCATTTTTCTGCGTTTTACCGATTATTGACGGCAAAAGACTGACGGCCAGGCTAGCCAGAGCATGTAAAACTTTTCAAACCAGTGCTCATTTCTGATAATTGGTACTGGCATAAAGCCTTTATCCGGCTCACTATTTGTCACATAATTGACGCCAAGCAAACGGCGACCATGAGGCAAGATGAGCATCCATTTTTCACTGGCGGTTGAACATTTTGTCGTCGCCACGGTCGTACTTCCATCCCGTGCGGCCAATTTGAGAACCGCTTCCCCTGAACCAAACTCTGGTCAATTTATATGCGCCCAATGAAACAGGCTATTTATTCGAGCCGCACCGCTGACAAGTTCGTCGTCCGCCTGCCAGACGGAATGCGTGAGCGCATTGCCGAGGTAGCGCGCAACCACCACCGCAGCATGAACTCCGAGATCATTGCACGCCTGGAGCAGAGCCTTATCCAGGAAGGTGCGCTGGGTGATGAACTGAGCATGCGCCTGGACAGCCCCGAGCTGTCCCTGCATGAGCGCGAGTTGCTGCAGCGTTTCCGCCAACTGTCCCACCGCCAGCAGAACGCCCTGGTCGCCCTCATCGCTCACGATGTGGAAATGGCCGCAGACGCTTCCTGAGGCCTGCAGCGAATACAAAAAAGCCAGCGTAAGCTGGCTTTTTTGTGGATGACTGATTGGCAGCAAAGGCATTTCCCTGCGGGACGCTCCCACAGGGAGGATCGGCTTACAACAGGAACAGCGTCGCCAGCCCCAGGAAGATGAAGAAACCACCGCTGTCGGTCACAGCAGTGATCATCACGCTCGCCCCCATCGCAGGGTCGCGCCCCAGGCGGGCCAATGTCATCGGGATCAGCACGCCCATCAGCGCTGCCAACAACAAGTTCAAGGTCATCGCTGCAGTCATCACCACCCCCAGCGACCAGCTGCCATACAGCCAGAAAGCCACCGCACCAATCACTCCGCCCCAAACCAGGCCGTTGATCAGCGACACCGCCAATTCCTTGCGCATCAAGCGGCTGGTATTGCCTGGCGACACTTGGTCCAGGGCCATGGCGCGGACGATCATGGTGATGGTCTGGTTACCAGAGTTGCCACCAATACCCGCAACGATCGGCATCAACGCAGCCAACGCCACCAGCTTTTCAATCGAACCTTCGAACAACCCGATCACTCGCGAAGCAACGAACGCGGTAATCAGGTTGATTGCCAGCCACGCCCAACGGTTGCGGAACGAACGCCAGACCGAGGCGAAAATATCTTCCTCTTCACGCAGACCCGCCATGTTGAGGACTTCGCTCTCGCTTTCCTCACGGATCAGGTCAACCATTTCGTCGATGGTCAGACGGCCGATCAGGCGTTCGCTCTTGTCCACCACCGGGGCGGATACCAGGTCATAACGCTCGAAAGCCTGCGCTGCATCGTAGGCATCTTCCTCGGGCTGGAAGGAGACAGGGTCGGTCGCCATGAC
Source organism: Pseudomonas sp. USTB-Z (assembly GCF_019691255.1). Taxonomy (NCBI): domain Bacteria; kingdom Pseudomonadati; phylum Pseudomonadota; class Gammaproteobacteria; order Pseudomonadales; family Pseudomonadaceae; genus Pseudomonas; species Pseudomonas sp. USTB-Z. The sequence goes on along the minus strand of NZ_JAECZP010000021.1, from coordinate 1,478 downwards.
CTCCGCCACCTTCTTCTCCGGGTCGTTGACCAGCAGGCGCTTGATCGGCAATACCCCCTTGAGGATGCCGTCGTAATCGACCACGAACAATTTGTCGGTGTGGTTCGGCAATTCTTTCAGGCGGCGCAGGTAGCGCAGCACCACTTCCAGGCTGACGTCTTCGCGGATGGTGACCATCTCGAAGTCCATCAGCGCACCGACCTGCTCCTCGTCGTAGCTCAGCGCCGAACGCACCCGCTCGCGTTGCTGGGCATCGAGGGTTTCCATCAGCTCGTGAACAACGTCACGCGGCAGCTCTGGGGCGAGGTCGGCCAGTTCGTCGGCGTCCATCTCCTTGGCGGCAGCCAGCAGCTCGTGATCGTCCATGTCGGCGATCAGCGATTGGCGAACCGAATCGGAAACTTCCAGCAGGATGTCGCCATCGCGCTCCGAGCGCACCAGCTGCCAGACCGTCAGGCGATCTTCCAGGGGCAAGGCTTCGAGGATGTAGGCGATGTCGGCGGGGTGCAGGTCATCGAGCTTGCGCTGCAGCTCGACGAGGTTCTGGCGGTGGACCAGGTTTTCCACCAGGTCATTGTGCGCGCCTTCCTGGCGATGGGTCAGGTCTTCGACCATGCGCTGACGCTGCAGCAGTTCAACCACCTGGGCCAGGCGATCCTGCAGGCTTTCTTGCGCTTTTTTAACTTCTACTTCGGTCATAGGCGAACTCCACTCCCAGCAGCGGAGCACGCCGAGGGAATCAATCGGTCAGATCTTTCTGTATGAATCGTGTTAACGAGTAACTACTGGGTAAGTCCATGGTGGTTTTCCACAAGCCCCGGCGGGGCTGACGGGCGCAATCATACACTGCTAAAGCTGTCAGATCGCTTAAATTTTTGGCCAGAACAATCGTTTGCGTGATAAAGCTGGGACAACGCTCGAAGCTATCAGTGCGACGGTTGTTGTGGATGAGAAAGCACATTTGATTTTTGAGGCCGCTCAGCGGCTCAAGACTACACCGCAATCATTACAGAAGAGCGTAGATCGACAGGCTCAAGAATTCATTGGCGCACAAACAAAAAGCCCGCTCTATTGAGCGGGCTTTTTGATGGGGTATGGCGGACTCAGCAGGATTCGAACCTGCGACCGCTCGGTTCGTAGCCGAGTACTCTATCCAGCTGAGCTATGAGTCCGTGGTGGTAGTTTTAGACCAGATTACCACTGGTTGACTGAAGTAGCTTTGCAAGCAGAACCACTTCAAGAAAGTGGCGGACTCAGCAGGATTCGAACCTGCGACCGCTCGGTTCGTAGCCGAGTACTCTATCCAGCTGAGCTATGAGTCCGCGATTGGCAGTTTTAAACCAGATTACCGCTGGTTGACTGAAATGGCTTTGCAAGCAGAACCACTTCAAGAAAGTGGCGGACTCAGCAGGATTCGAACCTGCGACCGCTCGGTTCGTAGCCGAGTACTCTATCCAGCTGAGCTATGAGTCCGCGAT
>NZ_JAECZP010000020.1:0-108655 GCF_019691255.1 Pseudomonas sp. USTB-Z | reverse complement strand
TGCAGGCCAGGTATCAAGGTACCTCGACCAGGCCTGGGCTGAAGGGTTGATGCAGGCCCGTAACAGTGACTTCTACAAAGTGCGTGTCTCCGGGCTGGTGTGCCTGCTGGAAGGGATGCTGATGGCCTTCAAAGCGCGCGAACTGCCTGACAGTGATGCGCGGGTGAAGACCGAACTCCTGGCGGCCGCGATGACCACGGCAGCGGCGGGCTTTGAAGTTGGAGCCAGCTATGTGGACCAGGTGGTCGCGCGGTACGGCGCGAACAGTGTGACCGGACGAGGAGCAGCGGCCGCTTTAGGGCGTTTGAAACTATGGGGCGCCAGTTTAGCTGTGACAGGTGGTTTCGTACTCGCCTGGTGGGACTTCGCCGATGCGGCTCAGCAGTTAGTATACCGCCAGCAAAACCTTACCGAACAAAGTACAAAAAAACCTAGAACGCTGGCACTCGCATACGCATCGCGGGCACTGGCAACTATTACAATCTCGCTGGCGGAAGCAGGAACAGCCATTGCAATCGCAAAACCTCTTTTTGACCATCTATCTCAGAATGCCAAAACAAAACTTGTGAGAATGATGACAACATCCATGGGCGCGCTCGCCAATAAACTGGGAACACAAGCTGCTCGCCTACTGCTTGCACGTTTAGTCTTGGGTGCATTTTGGATCGGACTCATCCTGACACTCATAATCTATATTCTGGAAGATGACGCGTTAGAGAAGTGGTGCAAACGTAGCTGCTTCCGAACTCATAAAAATATCAAGCCCTATGAAGAGCAGGAAGAACTGAGCGCCCTACATTCTGCTATCGGCGAGGTTTTATAATGTATCTTATCGAATGGGGATTCTGGCAGATGGCAACTCAGCCAGAAGCTGCACGTAGAACGTACGAAGCAGGGATGACACCAGCAGAGAAGCGCGCACATAGAGATTTTTATGAAGGCGACCTGAATGAAGAGATTCATTTTTGCCAGGTAAGTGAAGCCCCCCTCATACGCGGCCCTGTTTATGCATTCAATGAAACCTACATAGAAATGCGCTGTGGCGGTTCAGAAGAGAAGCGCGGCCTCATTACGCTAGTCACGATCGGCGGAGTGCTGCCTGGGATAATTTTCGGAACCGGCATAGCTGTCGGTTCCATCTGGCTTGATATCACCCAACCTTATTCAATCTCCTTTATAGCACTCCTACTTACAGCTCTCTTGGCTTCAGCTTCAGGAGCAGCATTGTATTTTTACCTGAAGTACGGCGTAAAAATCTCGCGACTGGAAATGCTGACCAGTCGGCATCTGCTTATTCGCTTCAATCGAATAACTCAACAGGTCCACCTCCATCGACCCAGCTACTGTGGTGGCATCGTCACCTTCCCCTGGAAAACAACCGGTAGCACGGGCATTCGCCCAGAAGATGATTCGCTAAGCGTTGGAATACGACTCGGCCTAATCTGGCACCCCAGCCGCACCGGCCTGCCCCACATGGAAATGGCCCTGCTAGGCAAACAAGGCCAAGGCGGCAGCGAACTGCGTGATGAGTGGGAATTCATCCGCCGTTACATGGAAGAAGGCCCACACGCCGTCCCCCGCCCCCGCCTGAGCACCCAGCTACCCTCACCCATCCAGGCATTCAGCGCCCAGTTCGAAGGCCTTGGGCGTTTCTTCCGCAAAAGCAGCTGGCTGTTCAAAGTTGCGCTGCTGTTTGTCTGGCCCGCTTTCGTCATCATCGGCACCGGCCACTGGCTCAGCCTGCTGCTGTGCTGGCGACCGCGCTGGCCGAAGGTCATCCGCGAGGCCGGCCTGCCCGGCAAGCCAGTCCCACCCGTGACAACCCTGAGCGACTACCCACCCGCAATCCAGGCACGCCTGCTCGCCAACGCCGACCGCTGGCAGCTCAAGCCCGGCAAGCGGCCGGCGAAAAAACCACGCAAGCGCTCTGCACCTCAACAGGCCAACGAAAGTGACTGATCAAACTGCACCCAGCGCGCGGGTACATTTGCGACACCTTCACTTCATCGGCAGCCAGTTGCAGCACGATGCAAAGCCATCATCCCATGACCGCTTCCCGTAGTCCGCCCATGTAATGCTCCAGGCGACTACGCAGCCAACGCTCGGCCGGGTCGCTGTCGGTGGTGCTCAACCAGACCATGGCCAGCTCCAGTGCAGCAGTCTCGAACGGCAGCGTCTCGGCCTGCAGGTTGCCCCAGCGTTCCATACCCTGTGCGGCATAGTCCGGGCAACAGGCCAGCAGGTCGGTACCGGCCAGAATCGCCGGCAGCGAACTGAACTGCGGCACCGACAACACCACCTTGCGTTCACGGCCGATGTCTTTCAACCAGTCATCGACCACACCCTGGGTGTTGGCGGTTGGCGAAACCTGGACATGCGGGCGTTGGCAAAACTCATCCAGTGAAAGCGGCGTGCTGGACTTGTCGGCCCGCACTACCTTGGCTTGCAGGGTGCGTAGCACCTTGCGTTTGGCATTGGCGGGCAGGCCCTTGGTCTGGCTGATACCCACCGTCACATCGCCCGCCGCCAGCAGGTCCGGAATGCGCCAATAGTCCACATGCTGCACGACCACCACCACGTTCGGCGCCTCCACCCGCAGCGCCCGCAACAGCGGCGGCAGCAGGCCCGACTCGACATCATCGGACAAGCCGATGCGGAAGGTCATCTTGCTGGTCAGCGGGTCGAAATCATGGGTCATGCTGAGGGCGACAGACATCGCATCCAAGGCTGGCGTGAGGTACTTGATCACCTCTTCGGCCCTGGCCGAGGGCTCCATGCGGTTGCCCACTCGAACCAGCAACGGGTCGTTGAACATCGCACGCAACCTGGCCAGCGCGGCGCTGACCGTGGGCTGGGCGACGAACAGCTTCTCCGCGGCACGGGTGAGGTTGCGTTCCTGCATCAGCGCTTCGAACACCACCATCAGGTTGATATCGGCTTTGCGCAGTTCGTTGCGGTTCATGGGTGCTCCCGGGCCGTGCTTGTTGTTCGGGTTCAATTCCGGCATCGACATGCATCCTAGCCGAGTCGAAACCTGCACTGCACCTTATGCGATCGCCATTGCCCCCTACTGCGCGACCGGGGTAATCTTCCGCGCTCTTCCCTTCCGGCCTCCCCTGCCGTGCACCGCCCAGGCGTTGACTCGCGAAGCGGTCATTCATGATGCCGACACTTGCATGGCCGCCGCTCACTGGCGCGCCCATCCGCCATCAATACACTCAGGATGACACCATGATCATTCGCCAAGGCATCGCTGCAGACTACACGCAGCTGCTCGACATCTGGCTGCGCGCTGTTCGCGCGACGCACCACTTCCTGCAACCCTCCGACATCGACGCACTGTTGCCACAGCTGCGCGACGTGTACTTCCCGGCCGTCGAGCTGTGGGTTGCGGTAGACACCGATGACCAGCCACTGGGCTTTATCGGCTTCAATGAAAACCATGTGGAAATGCTCTTCGTCGACCCAGCGCACCACCGCCAGGGCATTGGCCGTGCACTGCTGGATTTCGGCCGCCAGTCACGCAGTGCGATGAGTGTCGATGTCAACGAGCAGAACCCACAGGCAACAGCGTTCTACCAGCGCTATGGTTTCGTCCAGACCGGCCGTTCACCGCTGGATGGCGAAGGTCGCCCGTTCCCTTTGCTGCACATGAGCTTGCCCACCCGGGCGTGAGCAGGAGGCACTCACCGCGATGGCCCGTAAAGCGAAGCCCCTACCGCCGTCCGACTGGGTCATCCGTAGTGCCCAACCGGGCGGTATCGAGCGTATCGAAGCCTGGTTCGGTAGCCACGGCTACGACCCGCATCGCCACGATACCTATTCGATCGGCCGCACGCTGGCCGGCGTGCAAAGCTTCCACTACAAGGGTTCGCTGCGCCACGGCATACCGGGCAACACGCTGGTGTTGCACCCGGACGAACTGCATGACGGCATGGCCGGCACCGACGCAGGCTTTCGCTACCGCATGGCCTACGTCGACCCGGCACTGATCCAGAACGTGCTGGGTGGTCAGCCTTTGCCCTTCATCGCTGGCGGGCTGTCCAGCGACCCTCGCCTGTACCACGCCAGCGAAGCGTTCGTGCAGGCAGTGGACCACGCGCTGGAGCCATTGGAAGAACAGGACGCCCTGTATGACCTGGCGATCGCCTTGCGGGCCGTCGGCGGCAAGCCGCGCGGGCGCAAGCGCCTGGATTACCAGGCAGCCGAACGCGCCCGGGCCTTCATCATGGAACACCTGCATGTGGGCATAACACTGGACATGCTGGAACAGGCCAGCGGCCGCGAACGCTGGAGCCTGTCGCGTGACTTTCGCACGCTGTACGGCACCAGCCCCTATCGCTTTGTCACCCTGCGCCGCCTCGACAGCTTTCGCCGAATGATCCTGGACGGCTTCACCTTGGTCGAGGCAGCCCTTGCCGCAGGCTTTCATGACCAGAGCCACATGACCCGGCACTTCACCCGCTGCTATGGCGTACCGCCCTTACGCTGGCTGGAGCGTTTGCGAGCGTCACGCTGAGAAACCGCAGTCGCCCGCGTATCCCGTGGGAGCAGGCGTGCAGGATCGTACAAGAACCGGACTCGCCCGGCGCGATAGGCTGACCACTCCACTTTCCGAGGAACTGTCATGCCTGAATCCCGTCATCCACATCCCTCCCTGCCAGTGAACCTGGTCCACAAGGCAGCGCTTATCGAACAGCAATGGAGCCCCAGGGTCGTTGCCGAGATGAACGATTACCAGTTCAAGGTCGTGCGCATCGAAGGCGAATTCATCTGGCACGCGCACCCGGAGACCGACGAAGCATTCCTGGTGCTGGAAGGTACGCTGCGTATCGACCTGCCGGATGGCTGCGTGCATGTGAACCCTGGGGAACTTTATGTGGTGCCACGCGGCGTCGAGCACCGGACCGCCGCGCAAGGCGAAGCGAAACTGATGATGATCGAACCGCGGGGCATTCTGAATACCGGTCATGAAGGGGGGGATCGCACAGCACAGAGCGATGTCTGGATTTAACAACATTCACCACTTTCAAGCTGAGGTCTCTAACTTCACAGCAATAATTAACCATAAACAATCGCCTTATTGCGATTTGTAACCATGGCAATTCGCTCGCCGCCCACACTTCGCAACCCGGCACAGGTTCGCCTCGATATAATTGGATCCAATAACGAGGGTAACCTGCATGCAAGCACTGGAAATGGACTACGGACACGGCGATGAAGTGGCCAGCCACTGCCACGCCGAAGACCAGCTGATCTACGCCGCCAGCGGCGTGATGCGGGTCAGCAGCGAGGGCGGCAGCTGGGTGATCCCCGGCGGGCATGCCTTGTGGATGCCTGCGGGGGTCAGCCATGCCATCCGCATGGAGGGCGTGGTCTACCTGCGCACCTTGCTGCTCGATGCCCACATCGAACGCTGCCAGGTCATCGTCGTGTCCGGCCTGCTGCGCGAACTGATCCTGGCGGCGTCACGGGTGCTGAACCTGCGCGACGGCGCGCATGCTCGTGCGCTGATCTTGTTCGAACTCGCCGCCGCCCGGCGCATCGATGCCTTCGTCCCTACGCCGCAGCACGCACGCCTGCGTGCCTGGTGCGAGCGCTTCCTGCAGGACCCGGCCCAGGACCTGACCCTGGAGCAATGCGGCGCACAACTGAACATGAGTGCCCGCAGTGTGGCCAGGCTGTTCCAGCGCGAGGTGGGCATGTCGTATGGCCAATGGCGCGCCCGTGCCCGGGTGATGCTCAGCCAGCAGTGCCTGGCCGATGGCAAGCCGATCCTGAACGTTGCGCTGGAGCACGGCTATCAGAGCGCCAGCGCATTTACTGCCATGTTCAAGCGCATCCTCGGCCATGCACCGAGTGATTGGCAAAACGGTACCGCGCGCGAGCACTGAGCCTCAGGTTGTCCCGCTTGCGCGCAGGGTTGTCCCGCTTGCGACAGCGACGCCCATGCAACCCTCGTTAACCTCGCATCACGACCTTTGAGCGACAATCGTGATGCCCTTACTGCACTCATTTCCAGGCCCTGCCCGGCTTGCCACAGCCCTCGGCATGCTCGCTGCACTCGCGGCGTGCGGCCACCAACCCACGCCTGCCGAACCACCTCCAGCGCTGCAGGCAGACCCGCTGGCGAACATGCCGGCCAGCGTCAGCAAACAGCCCCTGCCCGAACGCTGGTGGGCACTGTATCAAGACCCCCAACTCAACCGCTGGGTACAGCAAGCCCTGGCGCACAACCAAGGCCTGGCACAGGCCGAGGCCAACGTGCAGGCCATGCTGGCCGGCATCGGCGAGTTCGACGCCAGGCGCTGGCCGTCTACCGCGATGGGCGTTGCCGCTACCTATGGAAGAAGCGCCGATGACCAGACGCTGGCCGAGGCGACCGACAGCAACGCGCCGTCACAATGGCAATTCAACCCGGGCATCGAGCTGGCCTATCAGGTGGATATCTGGGGCCAGGTACGCGCCGCCATCCAACGTGCCCGGGTGCAAGCCGAAGCCAGCGCTGCGGCACTAGACCTGGTACGCCTGCAGGTAGTCGCCCAGACCACCCGCGCCTACATCGACCAGTGCACCTACGCGGCCCGCCTGGAGGCAGCGAAGCAGGCCTTGCAAACCCTCGACCACAGCGTGCAACTCAGCCAGCGTCAGCGCCAGGCCGGTGTGGCCACTGCCCTCGACGGCGAGCGCCTGTTGGGCTTGCGGGAGCAGGTGCGTGCGCAACTGCCGATGCTCTCAGCCCGGCGGCAGATGGCGCTTTACGAACTGAGCATGCTCAGTGGCCAGGCCTCGGTGGCCGAAGCCAGGACCTGCGTAGCCATCCCCACGCTGTCGGCGCCGCTGCCGGCTGGCGATGGCTGGCATTTGCTCGAACGCCGGCCAGATGTGCGCCAGGCCGAACGGGAACTGCAGGCGGCCACCCTGGAGACCGACATCGTGCGGGCTGACCTTTACCCAAAGGTCAGCTTCGGCGCTTCGTTGACGTCTTCAGACCATCACCTTGCCAACCTCGGCGCCAGTCGCGCGGTGATGTTCGGCATTGGCCCGCTGATCCGCTGGGAATTTCCCAACCTGCAGGCCAACCGCGCACGGGTGAGCAAAGCCGAGGCATTGCAGCGGGCGCAGGTCGCCCGTTACCACGGCGTGGCGCTGAGCGCGCTGAAAGACGTGCGCCAGGCACTGGCCCGCTACGACGGCGAGCGACAACGGTTGCAGGCGCTGGACGCAGCCCTGGTGCACAGCCAGCACAGCTTTGCCCTGGCCCAGGGTAACTACCGTGCCGGCACCGTGGACGGGCTGGCCCTGCTCGACAGCGAGCGCGAAATGATCAGCCTGCGGGCCAGCCACACAGAAGCCCGAGGGCGCCTGGCGCAAGCGCAGGTAAACCTGTTCCGCGCGCTGGGCGGGCGGTGGTAGCGAGAAGCAAGACCAACAGCGAGCACCGCCCACTGTAGGAGCGGGTTTACCCGCGAAGAATACACCGCGGTGGATGGCACGGGCTTCGCCCGTGTTCGCGGGCAAGCCCGCTCCCACACGCGCCAGCTTTTAGAAATTGAGCAAGACAGTTGCTCCCACAACGGACAGCCAGCAGGCCCAATTCGAGAATGGAAACCAACCATGAATGTTGCCGTAGACAAACCCTCACCCGCCGAAACTGAACAGCGGCCGAGCGCTAGAAGCCGTCGCCGCCTGGCAGTCATCGCCAGCGGCAGCCTGGCCGCAATCACCCTGCTGGCCTTCACCTGCTACTGGTTAAGCACCGGCCGCTACCTGGAAACCACCGACGATGCCTACGTCCGCGCCGACTGGGTGGCCCTGAGCCCACGCGTGGCGGGCTACGTAGCCAAGGTCGAGGTGGCTGACGACCAGCCGGTAAAAGCCGGTGATGTGCTGGTGCGCCTGCAAAACCGCGACTACCGCGCCCGCCTCGACCAGGCCCGGGCTGGCGTGACCGAGGCACAGGCGGCACTGGCCGCCGCCCAGGCCAGCCAACAGATAGCGACCGAGCGCATCGACCAGCAACAGCAAGCCATCCTGCAGGCCGAGGCTGTCGTGCGCAGCGCCACCGCCGAACAGCACCGCAGTGAACTGGATGTCCAACGCTACCGTGGCCTGGTGCGTGACGATGCAGCGACCATGCAGCGCCTGGAAACCGCCAGCGCCCATGCCAGCCAGGCACAAGCCGCGCGGCAAGGTGCCCAGGCCGCGCTGCGCCAGCAACGCGCTCAACTGGCCATGGCCAAGGCCCGGTCAGCCCAGGCCGAGGCCGAGCTGCAACAACGGGCAGCGGCCCTGGCACGCGCCCTGGCCCACCAACAGCTTTCCGAGCAAGACGAACAGGACACGGTGATCCGCGCGCCGATCACCGGCGTGGTCGGCCAACGCCGCGTACGCACCGGCCAGTACGTGGTGCCGGGCCAGCCGCTGCTGGCTGTGGTGCCCCTACAGCAGGCCTATGTAGTGGCCAACTACAAGGAAACCCAACTGGCCCGCATGCGCCCTGGGCAACCGGTAGAAATACATGTCGACAGCTTCGCCAGCCAGCCACTGCATGGCCATGTGGCCAGTTTCTCGCCAGCCTCGGGCAATGTCTTCGCCTTGCTGCCGTCGGACAATGCCACCGGCAATTTCACCAAGATCGTCCAGCGTTTCCCGGTGCGCATTTTGCTCGACAAACCGTTGGATGGCCCGCAGGTACTGCCCGGCATGTCGGTGGTCAGTACAGTCGACACACGCCCCGCAGAGGTTGCCGATGCGCACTGAGCAAACGGTCTCGCTGCGTGCCTGGGTAGCGGTGCTTGGCGGCCTGTTCGGCTGCTTCATGGCGGGTATGAACGTGCATGTCACCAGCGCCGCACTGCCGGAAATCCGCGGCTCGCTGGGTGCCAGCTTCGAGGAAGGCTCATGGATCTCCACCGCCTACCTGGTGGCGGAAATCGTGATGATTCCGCTGACGGCCTGGTTGGTGGACGTGTTCTCGCTGCGCCGGGTCATGTGGACCGGCTCGCTCATCTTTCTGATCGCCTCGGTGGCCTGCTCATGGGCGCCCAACCTGGAGGCGATGATTGTAATCCGGGTGATCCAGGGGGCTGCGGGCGCGGTGCTGATTCCCCTGTCGTTCCAGCTGATCATCACCGAACTGCCGGCCAGCAAGATGGCCATGGGCATGGCGCTATTCAGCCTGGCCAACAGCGTGGCGCAGGCCGCCGGGCCGTCGATTGGCGGCTGGCTGACCGATGCCTATTCGTGGCGCTGGATCTTCTATCTGCAACTTTTCCCCGGCATTGCGCTGCTGCTGGCCATCGCCTGGTCGATCGAAGCCAAGCCGATGAAGCTCGAACTGTTACGCAAAGGTGATTGGCTGGGTATCGCGGCCATGGTGATCGGCCTGGGCGGCTTGCAGATCGTGCTGGAAGAAGGCGGTCGGCTGGACTGGTTCGGCTCGCCGCTCATTGTCGGCATGAGCGTGGTCGCTGCCATTGCGTTGGTGGTGTTCGTGGTGACCCAGCTGTTCGGCCAGCGCGCGTTCATCAACCTGCGCTTGCTCGGGCACTACAACTTCGGCGTTGCCAGCGTGGCGATGTTCATCTTTGGCGCTGCCACGTTCGGCCTGGTGTTCCTGGTGCCCAACTACCTGTCGCAGTTGCAGGGGTTCAGCGCGCACGACGTGGGCGTGGCGCTGATCGCCTATGGCGTGGTGCAGTTGTTGCTGGCGCCGTTGATGCCCCGGCTGATGGGCTGGACCAGTGCCAAGTTCATGGTCGCCAGCGGCTTTTTGATCATGGCGCTGGGCTGCTGGCTGGGGGCTGGCCTGAGCGCCGACAGTGCCGACAACGTGATCATCCCGTCCACGGTGGTGCGCGGTATTGGCCAGCCTTTCATCATGGTTGCGTTATCGGTGCTGGCGGTGGCCGGGCTGGACAAGCGTGAAGCCGGCTCAGCCTCGGCGGTGTTCTCGATGTTGCGCAACCTGGGTGGCGCCATCGGTACGGCCGGGTTGACGCAACTGGTGGCGACCCGTGAACGCTTTCACAGTGAGCGCATTCACGAGCAGGTGACGCTGTTCGAGCCAAGCGTCCAGGCGCGTATCAACCAGACGGTGCAAAGCTGGCTGCCGCCTCAGCAGCAAATGCTGGAAGCGTTGGCGGCGACCATTCGACGAGAGGCTTACCTGATGGCCTACAGTGATGCGTTCTACCTGGCGTGCCTGGCATTGGTCGGGTGTGCCCTTGCAGCGTTGCTGCTGCGGGCCAGAGAGCAGCATTGAAGGCAGTATCGACCTCTGTGGGCGACCGGAGCGTTCGGCATTCGGCCGCTGTTACACTGTCAACCGATGAAATTGGCGAGCCCGAGCAAAGGTATGAACCCGACGCGCTACTCCACCGTGGCAAAGGACCTGATGCAAGCGATTGCCAGCGGTCGCTACCCAGTAGGCAGCCTGCTGCCGACCGAGTTCGAGCTGTGCGACCTTTACAATGTGAGCCGGCACACGGTGCGTGCCGCTATCGACCAGTTGCTCACCCAAGGGCTGGTGTCGCGCCGCAAGCGTGTGGGCACCCGGGTGGAGGCCAGCAGCCCGCGCGGCGGCTATTCGCAGTCGTTAGCCAGTGTGGCTGACCTGGCGCACCTGGCAGACACCCAGCAGCGGGAAATCCAGAACGTGCGCCACTTTGTCGCCGACCTGAGCGAGGCGGCGAGGCTGGGGCTGGTGCCGGGGGAGCATTACTTCTGCGTGTCGAGCCTCCGCGTCGACAGGCAGCACCCTGCCGCGCCGCTGTGCTGGACCGACGTGTATGCGCCGCGCGACTACACCGCGGTCGTCGAACTGGCCCGCGAGCATCCTGACCAGCTGATTATCGGGTTGATCGAACAGCACTATGGCCGGGCAATCGCAGTGGTCGACCAGCGGGTGCGCGCGGTGTTGCTGACAGCGGAAATGGCCAGGGCGCTGAAGGCAGAGGCAGGCTCACCGGGGCTGAAGATCATCCGCCAATACCGCGAGGAAAATGGTGATTTGATGGCGGTCTCAGAGACCGTGCACCCGGATGACCGCTTTACCTTGGTCACCCAGATGCGCCGCGACCGCTCCCCCGCCTGAACCCGCTCGTACAGGGATGCTGCAACTTTCAGCTGATGAACAGGCCGTTGCGCCTAAAGCGCCCCCAGTTGCCTTTCAGCTTCGACCAACTGCCTCGCCCGCGCCGTGCTCACCCGGTGATCGCGTGCCAGCCAGGCGTAGATCGTCGGTAGCACGAACAAGGTGAACAAGGTCCCCACCAGCATCCCGCACACAATCACCACCCCCAACCCGAAACGGCTGTTGGCGCCGGCGCCGCTGGCGAACAGCAGTGGCAGCACGCCAAAAGTCATCGCCGCCGTGGTCATCAGCACTGGCCGCAAGCGTATTTGCGCCGCGCGAATAATGGCGGCAGCACGATCGAGGTTGTCGCGCACCTGAATCTCGTTGGCGAACGCCACCATAAGGATTCCATGCTTGCTGATCAGGCCGATCAGCGTCACCAGGCCAATTTGTGTGTAGATGTTCAGCGTGGCCCAGCCCAGCGCCAATGGCAGCAGCGCACCGCAGATCGACAGCGGCACGGTCACCAGAATGATCAGTGGGTCGACCAGGCTTTCGTACTGCGCCGCCAGCACCAGGTAGATCACCACCAGGGCCGCGAGAAATGCCCACATCAAGGCAAAGCCCTCCTGCACATACTGGCGCGATTCCGATTGCCAGTCGTGGCTGAAGCCCGGTGGCAGCTCGGCGGTGAGCTGTTCCAGAAATGCCACAGCGTTGCCCATCGATACACCCGGGGCCGGGATTGCCTGCAGGGTACTGGCGTTCTGCTGATCGAACTGCAACAGGCGGTTGGGTGCCACTTCGATATCCAGGCGCACCAACGTAGCCAGCGGCACCAGGCTGCCATCTTCGGCGCGCACATACTGGCGGCTCAGCGCCGCAGGCGTCAGGCGCTGGTCCTGGATACTCTGCGGGATCACGTCATAAGAGCGCCCGAACAGGGCGAAGCGGTTGAGGTACTGCTCGCCCACCAGCACCCCCAGCGACTCACCAATGGCCTGCATGCTGATGCCCAGGCTCGCCGCCTTGGCCCGGTCCACGCGTACCTTGACCACCGGGTTGTTGTAGTCGAGGTCGCTGTCCACCACGGCGAACAGGCCGCTGTCGCGGGCGCGTTGCTTGAGCACTTCCATGGTCTGGAACAGCTCGGGGTAATCCTGGGCGCTGCGCAGCACCATCTGCACCGGCAGGCCACCGCTGGAGCCCGGCAGCGACGCGACCTGGAAGGCGAAGATGCTGCTGCCCTCGATGTCCGCAACGGCCTGCTGCAACTGCGCCTGCACCTGTGCGGCGGAACGCTTGCGCGCCTGCCAGGCGCTGAGGTTGATGCCACCGAAACTGGCGGCCGGGCCGTCGGTACCGTTGATGATCCAGGTGTCGGTGGTTTCGGCAATGGACTTCATCACCTGGTCGAGCTTCAGCGCAAAGCGTTCTGCGTATTCGAGGCTGGCATGCTGCGGCGACTTGATGGCAGTCAGCACCGCCGCCTGGTCCTCGGGTGGCGCCAGCTCGCGCTGTGGCAGCAGGTACAGCCAGGGCAGGCTCAGGCACACCAGCAACGCCACGCCGCCACTGATCCAGCGGTGTGCCAGTGTGTAGGCCAGCACCCGTCCATAGGCCCCGCTCAGCGTACCAAACAACCGATCGGCGAGAGTGGCCATGGCGCCATGCTGCTGACCGGGCTGCAGCAACAGCGAGCTCATCACCGGCGACAGGGTCAGCGCCACAATGCCGGACACGATCACCGCCCCCGCCAGGGTCAAGGCAAACTCACGGAACAGCGTGCCGGTCAGCCCGCCCATCAAGCCAATGGGCGCATACACCGCCGCCAGGGTCAGGGTCATGGCGATCACCGGCCCGGCGATTTCCCGCGCCCCGGCCAATGCTGCCGCGACCGGCGACTTGCCCTCCTCGATATGCCGATGCACGTTTTCCACCACCACAATGGCATCGTCCACCACCAGGCCGATGGCCAGCACCATCGCCAGCAAGGTCAGCAGGTTGAGGCTGAAACCGAACATCAACATCAGGCCCGCGGCCCCCAGCATCGACAGCGGAATGGCCACCACCGCGATCAGCACGCTGCGCAGCGAACCCAGGCACAGCCAGATCACCAATACCACGATCAGCATCGCCTCCACCAAGGTGCGCAGCACTTCATGGATCGACGCATCGATGAAGCGTGCGGTTTCATAGGCCAGCGCCACGTTCACGCCAGGCGGCAAGGTCTGCTGGATCTGTGGCAGCAGCTGGCGAATACCCTCGACAATCACCAGAGGGTTGCCGCTGGGCGTGGGGAACAGCCCCAGGTGCACGGCAGGTTTGCCGTCCATGGTGGCACTGGTCTGCGTGGCCGCCGCACTCAGCTCGACGGTGCCGATATCGCGCAGGCGCACCAGGTCGGTGCCATCGTTGCGGATGATCAGCTCCCGGAAGTCTTCGACCCGGGTCAGGTCGGTGTCCACCTGGATATCGGCCAGCACGTACTGCCCGCGCACCTGGCCCGGCGTTGCCTGGTAGTTGTTGGCACGTACCGCCTGCGCCACGTCCGCCGCCGTCACCCCGCGCCCGGCCATCTGCTCACTGTCCAGCCACAGGCGCATGGCCAGGCGCTGCCCGCCGAACGACTGCACCTTTGCCACGCCGTCGATACCGGAGAACTGCGGTTCCACCACCCGCGACAGGTAATCGCTCAGTTCCGGTATCGACAGGCTGTCGCTGGCAAACCCCACATAGGCCACGGCAGTGGAGTCACCTGCCGACAGTTCCACCACTGGGTCGTAGGCTTTTTCCGGCAGGCGATAGCGCACCTGGTTGACCTTGGCCATGGTTTCGGCCAGCGCCTGGGTCGAATCGCGGTTGAGCACCATGCGCAAGGTGATCAGGCTGCGCCCCTGCTGCGACGACGAGGACAGGTAGTCGATGCCTTCGACCGACGACACTGCCTGGGTGATCGGCTGCGTCACGAAACCCTGCATCAACTCGGCGGAGGCACCGGGGTACTCGGTGCTGATGGTAATGGTCGAGCTTTCCAGCAACGGGTACTGGCGGATCGGCAACTTGCCCATGGCAAACAGCCCCATCAGGATGATCAGGCTGCTGACCACCAGCGCCAGCACCGGGCGGCGCACGAAGACGTCGGTAAACCTCACGACTGCCGCCCTCCCTGGCTGGCCTGCAGGCTGTCCTGCGCCACTGGCTCGACCGGCATGCCATCACTCAGTTTCAGCTGGCCGGAAACCACCACACGGTCACCGGGCGTCAGGCCGGAGGTGATTTCCACCCGCCCCTGCCAGCGCTCACCGGTGGTTACCTGCACCCGGCTCACCCGGGTGCCATGCTGCGGGTCCTGGGTCGCGACAAACACCGTCTGCCCATAGGCGGTGTAGGTGATCGCGGTTTCCGGCACGGCCAGCACGGTCGACGGCTGCGCAGCATCCAGCCGCACGCCGGCATACATACCCGGCTGCAACTGCCCTTGCGGGTTCGGCAAGGCCGCCTGTACCTGCACAAGGCGTGCTGTGCTGACCACCGGATCGACCGCCACCACCCGCGCCTGGAAGTCTTGCCCACGCACCGCGTCTACCGTCAGTGCCAACACTTGCCCGGCGTGCACTTCGGGGGCGGCCTGCTCGCCCAAGGCGAAGTTCACATGCAACTGGCTGATGTCGGCCAGGCTGACGATGGTCTCGCCAGCGCCCAGGTACTGGCCCTGATGCACACGGCGGATGCCGAGCTTGCCGGCGAACGGAGCACGAATGGCCTTCTGCGCGATCAGCGCCTCGACATGCTGCAGCTCACCACGGGCCACGTCCACGGCAGTGGCGGCGTTGTCCAGCAGCTCTTGCGACACGGCATTCATCGCGCGCAGTTTGCGGCTGCGCTGCAGCACCACGTCAGCGTTACGCAACCTGGCCTGCAACTGCACGCGAAGGGCCTGCTCGGGCGCGTCGTTGAGCTGCACCAGCAACTGCCCGGCCGCGACTGTCTGCCCCGACTCGAAGGCGATGCGGGTAATACGCCCTGGCATCTCGGCCGCCACCTGCACCTGGTTGACCGCCTCCAACTCCCCCGAAGCAAAGCGCTGCCGCGCCAGTTGCACCTGCTCGGCCGTGGCCAGCGCCACCTTGGTCGCCGGCCACACCGCCGCAGCGGGTGGCGCCGAGCCGCTTCCCACCAGCGCATAGGCAGCGGCCAGCGCACCGGCAACAGCGCCAGCCCAGGCCAGTAACGTCCGTTTGTTCATGCACAGCTCCGATCACAGGGAAAGCGGTTGCAGGGAAGATCGGGCAGGACTATAAAAGCTCAACTTTACTTGAGGTCAACAGGCATGGCAGCGGACAACACACGGATGCTCACAGTGGGTGAAGTGGCCAAGCGCAGCGGCGTGGCGGTGTCTGCGCTGCACTTCTACGAAACCAAGGGGCTAATCGCCAGCGTCCGTACGGCAGGCAACCAGCGCCGCTATCCCTCGCTGGTGCTGCGTACCCTGGCGATCATCAAAGTGGCCCAGCGCACGGGTATTGCGCTGGAGGAAATCAAACAGGCCTTCAGCCGTTATGCCCCCAACAGCAAGCTCACGGCCGCGCAATGGGGCGAGATGTCCACGGCCTGGCGCGAAGACCTGAATGCCCGCATTCGCACACTGGAAGCACTGCGCGACAGCCTCGACAACTGCATAGGCTGCGGTTGCCTGTCGCTGGAAGACTGCCCGCTGCGCAACCCCGAAGATGTGCTGGGCAAGGAAGGAACCGGGGCGCGGATCCTCGAAAAGAAGGCGCGCTAACCTCCCGCGCTCATGTCAGATGCGACTCTATGCCGGCACGCATCACCTGCAGGTGACAAGCAGTCGCTTTGAACCATTGCGGCGATTCACCGCCCTAACCCTGTGCTGTTAACCCAAAGCCGCTCACAGGAAGGAACTAAGCCATCATGAAACGCGAACAGATCGAAGGTGTAGCAGAGGACCTGGCTGGCAAGGCGCAAAGCGCCGTAGGTCGCCTGGTCGAAGACCCGGCACTGGAAGCCGAAGGCGATGCGCGTCAGGCCGCAGGCCAGTTGACCAAGTCCTACGGCGACACCCTGGACACGGTGTCCTCGTTCGTCAAGGAAAAGCCCTTCGCCGCACTGGCCATCACCGCCGCCGTCACACTGGTGGTACCTCGCCTGCTACGCCGCTGAACCACGGCGCCTCAGGCGTTTCAGGGCCGGATATCTTGTCCGGCCTGCGCCATCACCAGATGGCGATATCGTAGGTCAGGTAAAGGCGATTGCTGTCTCGGCCGCGGGCGAAATCTGATCGATACACATAGTTTCGCAGCTTTACGCCCAGCCCTTTCAGCGGCCCGCCCTGCACCACATAGGCAATCTCGGCATCACGCTCCCATTCTTTGATGCCCTCGCCACCTGAGCGGCCATTGTCGCCACTCAGGTAGCGCGTCATGAAGGTCAGCCCCGGCACCCCGGCGGCAGCGAAGTTGTAGGCGTAGCTGGCCATCCAGGTCTTCTCTTCCTCTTCGATGAACTTGCCGATGCCGACGTTGCTGAACGAATAGACCGTTGCCCCACTGATATACGGCAGCCCCGCTTCACCATCGAGCACCTGGTAACCTGCGCCGACGGTATGCCCGGAGTGGGCGTACGACAGTTGGCCGCTGAACATGTCGTTGTCGATGCCACCGCCATACGCCGTACCGCTGTCGCGGCTTTTGAAGTAACGCAGGTCGGTGGTCAGCACGCCGCCGCCCAGCGGCAGGTCGTGCACCAGCCCGGCGAAGTCCTGGCGGTAGAAATGCTCGAGCTCGCCATGGAAATAACTCAGGCGCAGTTGCTTGCTGACGGCATAGTCAGCACCGGCGAAGCTGAAGTCGCCAGACGCTGGGCCGCCATACCCGTCCAGGTACAACCCGGTACTATTGGATGAGTCGCGCTGTTTGAAGCGGTCCAGGTGGCCAGCGGTAAGGGTGAGGTTGTCGATGTCGGTGCTGGTCAGCTGGGTTCCCTGGTAAGTCTGCGGCAGCAGGCGTGCATCGTTGTACACCAGTACCGGCGTCTTGGGCAGCAAGGTGCCGTGCTTGACCACGGTGCTGCCCAGGCGGGCTTTGGCCGTGATACCGGCGCTGGCGAACTCATCCGCCGCGCGGCCATCGTCATGCACCGGCAACAACCCTGTACCGCTGCGCACACGGCCGGAATCAAGGCGTACGCCCAGCAGGCCCATGGCGTCGACGCCCAAGCCCAGGGTGCCTTGGGTAAAACCCGACTGGTAGTCGAGCAGAAAGCCTTGAGCCCACTCCACCCGTTCGCTTTTGGCAGTGGCGGCGGCGCGCGCGCTCATGCCCTGCTCGTCGCGGAAGTTCTCGTTGAAATACACGTTGCGTAGCTGCAGCTTGAGCTTGCTGTCTTCGATGAAACCGGCGGCACCGGCCACAGGCAGCCAGCCGCACAGCAGGCCACAAGTGGCCCCACGGAAAAGAAATCGGGACATGATGGTTACTCTGTTGTTGTTCTTGGGTGAGTCAGCGGGGCGCCGAGCGGCGCCCTGGGTGCTTCAAACCATGAAGGACAAGGCGCCCGTCAGCAGTGCCAGCGCAGTGATCACCAGAGAGGTGAGCACGGCCCACTTGAAGGTGGCTTTCTGGAAATCACCGATATCCCTGTCGACCATGCCCACCAGCAGCAGGGTCGAGGCCACCAGCGGGCTCATGAGGTGAACCGGCTGGCCAAGCACCGAAGCGCGGGCAATTTCCACCGGGTCGATGCCGTACGCGGCCGCGGCATTGGCCAGGATCGGCACAACGCCGAAGTAGTACGCGTCGTTGGACAGCACGAAGGTCAGCGGCATGCTGGTCAGCGCCACCACCAGCGGGAACCAGTGGCTCCACGCATCCGGAATCCAGTCCACCAGCGTCTGGGCCAATGCATCGACCATCTTGGTACCCGAGAAAATACCGGCAAAGATGCCTGCGGCGAACACCAGCAGCACCACGGTCATGGCGTTGCCCGAATGGGCGAGGATGCGCTCTTTCTGCAGGTCCAGCTGCGGGTAGTTGATCATCAGTGCGGCGACGAAACCGATCATGAACAGGATGGCCGCGTGCATCAGCCCCAGCACCAGCGCGGTCATCACGGCGATCACCAGCACCAGGTTCACATAGGCAAGGCGCGGGCGTTTGTGCGGGTTGTCGCCAAGGATTTCCTTGATGTAGCAGTTGCCGCCACCGGACTCCAGGGCAATATTGCCGATACGCCGGCGCTCGGCACGGCCCAGCAGGTAGGCGGTGAACACGACCCACGCCGCCCCACCGATGACGGTGGGCAACATCGGAATGAAGTACTCGGTCGCATCCAGACCGAGCGCGGCAATGGCGCGGGTGGCGGGACCACCCCACGGGCTCATGCCGCTCATGATGCTCAATGACAGCATCGATACGGTCGCCAGGATCATCGGGTTCATGCCGATGCGCTTGTACAGCGGCAGCATGGCAGCGCAGGTAATCATGTAAGTCGTGGTGCCATCACCGTCCAGCGCCACCAGCAGCGACAGCAGAGCGGTGCCGATAGCGATCTTGATCGGGTCACCATTCACCCGCTTGAGAATCTTGCGGATCAGCGGGTCGAACAGGCCGGCGTCGATCATCAGGCCGAAGAACAGGATGGCGAACAGCAGCAGCGCGGCAGACGGTGCGACCATTTTCAGCCCATCGAGCATCATCTTGCCCAGGTCTGGCGCGAAACCGCCAATAAGGGCGAAAACAATCGGCACGATGGTCAGCGCGACGATCGGTGACAGGCGTTTACTCATGATCAGGTAGGTGAAGGTCACCACCATGATCAGGCCCAGAAGTGCGAGCATGGTTTGTTCTCTTGTTTTTATTGTCTATGTGGCCCCCTGCAGCGCAGACGGCCCCCTGGCCCCCACCCGGCAACGCCTGGTGGGGGCCTGTGAAAAGCTTGAGGGTGTCGAGGCTCAGCCGTGGCGGTGTGGTTCGGCGACCCAGTCGGCCGATTCAGCGACGGGGGTGACCACCGGCTCGCCGTTCAGGCGGCTGTGCAACGTCTGGCGGTCACAAGCGTTTTCCGACAGCGATACCACCACCGTCGCCACAGCGTTGCTGGCAAGACTCGTCAGCGCACGGGCTTCCGACATGAAGCGGTCGACCCCGATCAACAGGGCCAGGCCAGCCAGGGGAATGTCATGGATCACGGTAAGGGTCGAGGCCAAGGCCACGAAACCACTGCCGGTGACACCTGCCGCGCCCTTTGAGGACAGCAGCATGATCGCCAGCATGGTGACCACCTGGCCCAGGCTCAGGTCGATGTTGCAGGCCTGTGCGATGAAGACGGCTGCCAACGACAGATAGATCGCAGTACCGTCCAGGTTGAACGAGTAGCCAGTGGGCAGCACCAGGCCAACCACGCCTTTCTTGCACCCAAGCTTCTCGAGTTTCTCGAGCATGCGCGGCAGCACCGGCTCGGTGGAGGAAGTACCCAGCACGACGAGGAACTCTTCGCGGAAATAGCGCAGCAACTTCCACAGGCTGAAGCCATGGGCGCGGCAGATGCCACCGAGCACCACCAGCACGAAGAAGGCGCAGGCGATGTACAACGTCCCCACCAGCTTGGCCAGCGCACCAAGGGACGTAATGCCGTACTGGCCCACGGTGAATGCCAGTGCGCCGAAAGCGCCGACCGGGGCAAAGCGCATCAGGTAGCCGAAGATGCGGAACACCATGGTCGAGGCCGACTCCAGCACATCCAGTACAGGCTTGCCCTTTTCGCCCATCGACGAGAGGGCGAAACCGCTGAGTACGGCGATGAACAGCACCGGCAAGACCTCACCCTTGTTGAAGGCACCGATGAAGGTGTCCGGGATGATGTGCATGAAGAAGTCCACCACGCTCAGCTTGGCGGCCGACGCGGTGTACTGGCTCAGGCCCGCTGTGCTCAAGGTAGCAGGATCGATGTTCATGCCGGCACCTGGCTTGAACAGGTAAACCGCCGCCAGTCCGATCACCAGGCTGACCACCGTCAGGCCCAGGAACAGCAGCAGGGTCTTGCTCATCAAGCGCCCCAGGGAACGCTTGTCGGTCATGCCGGCGATGCCGGTTACGATGGTGCAGAACACCACCGGCGCGATCATCATCTTGATCAGCTTGATGAACGCATCACCCAGCGGCTTGAGGGCCACGGCCTGTTGCGCCCAGAAGTGTCCGACCACCACGCCCAGCAGGACGGCGCAGAGAATCTGGAAATACAGCGATTTGGCGAGTCTCATGGCATCACCCATTGTTGAAATTGTGCGGATGCGCTTGTTACGAATGTGCAGGTCTGGATTGGTGCCTGGAACTACCCGGCCAACCTGCGGAATGTAGGGGCGTAGACGAACCCTGAGAAGAGCCGCCGGGCGGTTCGCACCACCGAAGCCTGGATCGTCTGGCCCTCGGCACCGCTGCGCGTCAGCGCAACATCGATGCCGCCACTTGGGTGCTCCAGGCGGACCTCGGCCAGTTGCTGCGCGCCTTCGCCCAACAGGTCGGCAATCACGGTGCCAGGGCTGACGCAGGCAGTCGCCAGCCCCACGGCTCCCGTGATCGCCAAGGCACGATGGCAGTTGTGCGGCATGAAATAGCGAACCTGCAGCGTGCCGTCGTAGCGCGGCTTGGACACCAGCACTGGCTTGGGGATGACCATGCCACTGACATCGCCCAGGCCCATGGCCTTTCCGGCCTTCAGCCGCAACGCTTCCAGGCGTTCGAGCAGCGCGCTGTCGGCGTCCAGCTGAGCCGGGGTTTCCGAGCCGCTGACCCCCACCTGGCTGGCCTCCACTACCATCATCGGCATGGCCATGTCGATGCAGGTCACCGGCACGCCATCAATCACGTCCTGGGCCTTGCCCGTGGGGAACAGCTTGCCGGTCTTGCTGCCGACCGCGTCGAGGAAGGTCAGGTGCACCGGGGCGGCAGTGCCCGGCACCCCATCGATCGCCGTACGGCCTTCGTAGCGCACGATACCGCCGGGCGTTTCGACCAACGAATTGACGAAGGTGCCAGTGTTGAGGTTACGGATGCGCACCAAGGTCTTGCCTTCCTGGCCTTTTACCAACCCCTGTTCGATGGCGAACGGCCCAACCGCACACAGCATGTTGCCGCAGTTGGGGGCCGTATCGACCCGGCGCTGTGCGACCATCACCTGCACGAACAGGTAGTCGACGTCGGCGTCGGCGTGCAATGACGGGCTGATGATCGCCACCTTGCTGGTCTGCGGGCTGCCGCCACCGATGCCGTCGATTTCCAGCTCATGGCCAGAGCCCATGAGGTTGATCAGCAACTCGTCGCGCTCGACCACATTGGCAGGCAGGTCCCAGGCGTGGAAGAACGGCCCTTTGGAGGTACCGCCGCGCATGAGTACGCAAGGAATTCGTTGCATGATTTCGCACTCTTGTTGATCAATGGACATCATTGATGCTGTGAGCAAAAGAGTGACAGGGATGGATAAATCAATCCAATGCAAATATCGTAGCTATTATTGCGATTCAAACATAAATAAAGCGCCAGGCCAGTCGAAGGTTTTCTTATGGAATATGAGCTGCAAGACATCAGATCTTTCGTGAAAATCGCCGAACTTGGCAGTTTTCATGAGGCCGCCGAAGCGCTTCACCTGTCCCAGCCGGCCCTGAGCCGGCGGATCAAGAAGCTGGAGGAAGGCCTGGGCACCTCCCTACTGGAACGCACCACTCGCCGGGTCAGCCTGACCAGCGTGGGCCGCGACTTCCTGCCCAAGGCCAGGCGCCTGCTGGATGATTTTGAAGACTCGATCCTCAGCATCCGCGAACTGGCCGAGCGCCAGACCGGTCAGGTTACCCTCGCCTGCATCCCTACCGCCGCGTTCTACTTCCTGCCGTCGGTGATCCGCGATTACAACGAGCAATACCCGAAAATCCGCATTCGCCTGCTGGACCTTAGCGCCAACGACGGGCTCGAAGCCGTGCTGCGCGGCGAGGCCGACTTCGGCATCAACATGATGAGCGGCCAGCACCCGGACATCGAGTTTGTCTCGCTGGTGCAGGAGCACTTTGTACTCGCCTGCCGGCGTGACCACCCACTGGCGAACCGCGCCTCCGTTACCTGGACAGAGCTGGCTGATTACCGCCTGATCGGCGTCGGCCGCCTGAGTGGCAACCGCATGCTGCTGGACCATGCGTTGTCCGGGCTCAACCTGCGGCCCAAGTGGTTCTACGAAGTGCAACACCTGTCCACGTCGCTGGGCATGGTCGAGGCCGGGCTGGGCGTGTCCGCCATGCCCAGCCTGGCCATGCCCAATGCCGACCACCCCACGCTGGTGAGCGTGCCGTTGATCGAGCCGCAAGTCACCCGCACGCTAGGGCTGGTGTACCGGCGCGGCGCATCGCTGTCGCCGGCTGCGGAAAAATTCGTTTCGATCCTGCTGCAGAAATGGCCAAATCGCTGAAGGAAGCGGCGCGCACAAAATCTAGTAAAACTGCCAGTTGCTAATAAAGGCTGTCTGCAGCAGGTTATGTGCAGGCGCACTGTTAGGAAGCATTCTGACGTGAAACACACAGGTGAACACTTTAATTACCGAATATTTGTCGACGAGAGGCGAATGAAGAAACAGCCGCTGTCGTATACAGCTTACGGGAAACTGTGGGCCAGGCCAGACGCGTGCTTAGGGTACAATGGCGAGTGGAAGGACGAGATTTTACAATCGTATAGTCTTGGCCAGGGACATCGCTACTATAGCCCTGCCTTGATGCGATTTCTCAGTCCAGACGCGTTGAGCCCGTTTGGGCAGGGTGGAGTAAATACATACTGTTATTGCCTGGGCGATCCGGTAAACAGGCATGACCCATCAGGCCGGATAAGCATCATTAAGCTAATGATGCCTTGGCGTAAAACAGGTCTTACTCAATTTCTGAAACAACATGGGATACCTAAGGAGCCACTCAAACCATTTTTAAAAACCTGGGGAAAAAGCTTGTCAGTGTACAAGAAGCAGGAAGATGGGACCTACAATCACTTCTTGATAAAGGAAAACGGCAAAAACGGGACATATGACGATCTTCCCCACCCTGTCCTGCGCGATGATCTTGCGGGCAAGACTGTTTTCAAGAAAGATGATTTAAGAATCGACCTATGGCTGGATGACGGTCGCAACAGAAACCATGACCGTACTGATGCCCACTTTAAAAAGTATGGTTTTGAAAGGGTTACCTACCCTCGTAAATGGTTCATAAGCGCCGCCCCTGCGCAGCCACAACAGAGCGAATCCGCTGAATCATTGGTTCCCGCTCTACGTGGAGCTCCATAAGGCACAAAGCAAAAGTACGCATCAAATTGCCATCATGCGGCGATAATTCACGCGCTTCATTGGATGGAACTTTCGAGATCGCGCACAGAAACTAGTCGTTCTTACCCAGCATGTACCGGTCAAAATGCTCGATATGCTCATCGAGGTTGTCCTCGAGCATCATCCGGTACTGATCGCAGAAGTACTTCAGAATCTCTTCCCGTGCCGCCCCCAGCTCCGCGCCGCTCTTGAAGCTGCGGGCGCTCATCCAGGCGCTGAAGCGCGCGGCACCGAAGGTCAGCGAGGCGCTTACCTTGCCCAGGTCTTCGAACTTTTCGATCTGCTGGTTCGCCAGTTCGATGTGCGCATCGGCGCGATCGTAAAAGGCCTGGTCGGTAGCTTGGGTCATTGGGGTTCACCTTGTTGCGCAATGCGAGCGGGAGGCCAAGCCTTGCATGTCGCGGCGCATACGTGCAAGGCTGAAAAAGGATCACCCATGACGAAAAGGAAGCAAAGCACCTCATGCTTGGAATCACACGTATCCATCGCTATTTGCGCCCACTGCCTGCAAAACCGACTGCAGCCAGTGGGCGTGACCTCAAGGCCAAACGCGCCACCCGCCTCACCTCAACGGTTGCCAACCTCCTCTGCACGCCCCGCTCCGCCCCGCCTTACCTCTGCGTCACTCCTGAGCGTCCCCCTGTCGAACGTGTGCCCCCGACCTGACTGCCTCCACTGCAGCTCACACACCGTTCTCGCCTGTTGCAGGCGGGATGCCTGACGCAACGACAAGGGGCAACAGCCAATGCTTTTCTTTCACGGTAAACAGATTTTCAGCGCCATCTTCGATATGGATGGCACCCTCTTCGACACCGAGCGCCTGCGCTTCAAGACACTCAAGCAAGCGTCTCTGGAAATCTTCGGCAAAGCGCTGAGCGAGCAGACCTTGATTGGCTCGCTGGGCCTGAGCGCAAAAAAGGCCGAAGCCCTTGCCAAGGCGCATAACGGCGACGACTTCCCGTACGCCGAAATCCGCCAACGCGCCGATGAACTTGAGCTGGAGTACGTGCGCAATCACGGCGTACCGATCAAGGCCGGCCTGCTGGAGGTGCTGGAGCGCCTGCGCAAGTCGGGCCTGACCATGGCAGTGGCCACCTCCAGCCGCCGTGCCATCGCCGAGGAATACCTGATCAACGCCAACGTGCTGAAGTACTTCGACATCACCGTTTGTGGCGATGAAGTCGGCCAAGGCAAACCCCACCCCGAGATTTTCCTGAAAGCCGCCCGCGCGCTCAATTGCGAGCCAGGCCAGTGCTTCATGGTCGAGGACTCGGAAAACGGCATGCTGTCAGCGATGCGCGCCGAAGGGCAGGCGATCCTGATCGAGGACATCAAGCCGCCTGCGCCGGAAATCAAGGCGGGCGCGCTCAAAGCCTACCGCAGCATGCATGCGTTTCTCGCCGACCTGAGCGAGTGCGTACCCGACCTGGGCATGCCTGCATTGAGCGAGCCGTTCCCGGCCTCGATGAACCAGTTCAGCGTGGGCATTCATGGTTTTGGCGCCATCGGCGGCGGTTACCTGACGCAGGTATTTTCCCATTGGGACGGCTACACCCGACCGCGTGAAATCATTGCCGCAACCCGCTCGCGCATGCTGCGCGAAAGCGTCAGCGCCTTCGGCCGCTACAGCGTGCGCTACGGTGCCACATCGTTCGACCAGACCATCGACAACGTGCGCATGATCGACATGGACGATGACGACGCGGTCATCAGCATGTACACCACTGCCGAAATCATCGGCCTGAGCCTGCCCGAGCAGGCCATCAGAAGCCAGGCCAGGGTGATCGCCCAAGGCCTGCTGCAACGCTTCGAGCGCCGAGGCCGCGAGCTGACCCTGCTGATCGTGCTGAACAAGGTTGGCGGTGCGGCGTTCGTGCGGCGTCATGTGCAAGCCGAGCTGGCGTTACTGTGCCCGCCTGCGATCAGCGAGCAGGTTTTGCAGAAGACCCATTTCGCCGAAACGGTGGTCAGCCGCATCGTGTCCAAACTGGGCAATGACGCGCTGGTGCGGCAACTGCGCATCAAGTCGCAGATGTTCCAGAACAGCCTGGAAGACGAGCCCGCAAGCACCTGCAAACCTTCAGCGCCGCTACCGGAGTACGAACGGCTGATCGGCCACTTCAGGCCCTTTGCACAGCCCAGCAGCGCCATGAGCCAGCTGCATCTGGTGCTGTTCAACAGTGAAGCCGACATGCCGCTTTACGCGGAGCGCGGCAGCGATCTGCTCGAACGCCTGCGCCAGGTGAAGACAGTGCCAGACATTGCCCAGATCCAGATCATCAAGAACCGCCTGTGGAACGGCCCGCACGCCATCGTGGCCTGGTACGCCAGCCTGCTGGGCCATGCCTGGGTCGGCCAGGGCATGGGCGATGCGCGGGTGAGTGAGTTGGCCGAGCGCCTGATTCGCCAGGAGGTCGCGCCTGCACTGGTGGCCGAATACCCACAGATGGCCGAGGTGGTCAGCCGCTTTGCCGAGGCATTCCTCGAGCGCTGCAAAACCTCGTTCAAAGACCCCTGCGCCCGGGTAGGCCGCGACCCCTTGCGCAAGCTGCAACGCAACGAACGCATCCTCAGCAGCATCGACCTTGCCCGCAAGCACGGTATTGCAACCCCGGCCCTGGCGTTTGGCGCCGGGCTCGCCATTCACCACGCCCTGAACTGCAGCAACAGCAAGGACCTGGAAAGCCAGGCAATCAGGCAGGTTTACCTGGATAACCAGGAAAGCGTCGAAGCCGTGCTCACCCATGCCAACAAACCGTTCCCCGGGTTGTGCCCCGTCAAGGACGCGGAACTGATCGCTGCCATCCGTGAAGGCTTCCGCCAATTGCCACAGCCAGCTTCGCGCCACGCGGTTGCTGTAGGCTCATAACCAGCCCTGGCCGGGACACCGTGGGCGCGGGTTGCGCCTGCGTCCCGGTCAGCGCCATGGGCTGGCCTTGGATACCGGCCTAAAGCACTTCGAACAGGCCTGCTGCGCCCATGCCGCCGCCCACGCACATCGTCACGACCACGTACTTCACCTTACGTCGCTTGCCCTCCAGCAAGGCATGGCCGACCATCCGCGCGCCGCTCATGCCGTAGGGGTGGCCGATAGCAATGGCGCCGCCATTGACGTTCAGTTTCGCCGGGTCGATCTGCAACTGCTGGGCGCAATACAGCACCTGGCAGGCAAACGCCTCGTTCAGCTCCCATAGCCCGATATCGTCTACCGTCAGGCCCTGTTGGCGCAGTAGCTTGGGCACCGCCAATACCGGGCCGATGCCCATTTCCTCGGGGGCAAGGCCAGCCACGGCGATACCGCGGTAAAGCCCCAGGGCTGCGATGCCCGAGCGCGCCGCCAGCGCGCCCTCCATCAGCACGCAGGCACTGGCGCCATCGGACAACTGACTGGCATTGCCGGCCGTGACACAACCGCCTTCGACCACGGGCTTGAGCCCCTGTAGATCGGCCAGGGTCGTCGCCGGTCGGTTCCCTTCGTCCTGGATCAGGCGCACCTCTTCATGGCTGACAACACCTGTCAGCTTGTCCACCACCTTCTTGCGTGCGGTGACCGGCACGATTTCAGCGGCGAACAACCCTGCCGCCTGCGCCGCCGCCGTGCGCTGCTGAGACTGCAGGGCGTAGACATCCTGTGCTTCGCGGCTTATGCCATAACGCCGGGCCACCCGTTCGGCCGTTTGCAACATCGGCATGTAGGCGTGCTCGCTCATGCGCAGCACTGCGGGGTCGTAAGCCTCACTGGCCAGCTGGTTGTGCACCTGCTGCACCAGGCTGATCTGCTCCTGGCCTGCGCCAATGGTCACTTGCATGCCATCAACCATGATCTGCTTCGCCGCCGTGGCAATGGCCATCAGGCCTGAAGCGCACTGGCGGTCGACGGTCTGACCGCTGACCGTTTGGGGCAGGCCGGCGGCCAGCGCCGACAGCCGACCCGGGTTGATCGCGGCAGTGCCGCTCTGCATGGCAGTCCCCAGCACCAGGTCATCGACCTGCGCCGGTTCGATACCGGCACGTTCTACCGCGGCGCGGATGGCGACAGCCGTCATGCTGGGGGTTTTCAGGTCGTTGAAGGCGCCACGCATGGCTTTGCCGATAGGGGTGCGAGCAGTGGCGACGATCACGGCGTCTTTCATGATGGCTGTTCCTCAGGGGATAGGGGCTGCAGTTCGCTCAACACGCGCCGCAGGCAGTCAGGTACCGGCACCGGGCGCCGCCCTTCGCGGTCGACGAATACATGGACGAAGCGGCCGGTGGCGCAGGCCAATGGCTGACCGGCAAGGAACACAGCCAACTGATAGTGCACCGAGGTGTTGCCCAACCGGCCCACCACTAGGCCCACTTCGATGTCATGCGGGAAGGCCACCGGCGCCTGGTAGTCGCAGGCGGAGCTGACCACCAGCGCGATCACCCTCCCCTGGTCGATATCCAACCCGCCCTCCCGCACCAGCAGGCGGTTTACGGCGCTGTCGAAAAAGCTGTAATAGACCACATTGTTCACGTGGCCATAGACATCGTTGTCGTGCCACCGGGTGGTTATAGGCGTGAAGTGCCGATAGTGTTCACGTTGCCGGAGGTCGCTCATCAGTAGGCTGCCTCATAGATGGCCAGCGCATCGGCCTGGGTGACTTCACGCGGGTTATTGACCAAAAGGCGCTGCTGTTGCATCGCGTCTTCGGCCAGCTGGCCAAGCCGATGACGCGGTACATCGGCGTCGCGCAGGCGGTCCGGTAACCCGCAGCGGCGACCTAGCGCGGCCAGCTCGGCCACGAATTGTTCTGCCTGCTGGCGCTGATCACCGGGCTGCAAACGGGCCCCCAGCAGCGGCACGGCCAGTTCGGCGTAGTCCACTGCCGCCACCGGCAGGTTGAAGCGCAGCACATGCGGCAACACCAGCGCGTTGGCCAGGCCATGGGGAACATGAAAGTGCCCACCCAGCGGATAGGCCAGGGCATGCACCGCCGCCACCGGTGCATTGGCAAAGGCCTGGCCGGCCAGGCAAGCCCCCAGCAGCATGGCCTGGCGGGCCTGCAGGTTGCCGCCATTGTGCACAGCCTGGTCAAGGTTATCCGCCAGCAGCCGCAGCGCCTCACGGGCCAGCAGACTGGACAGCGGGTTACGTTTGAGGCGGCTGGTATAGGCTTCGATGGCATGTACCATGGCGTCGATACCGGTAGCAGCCGTCACCGCCGATGGCAGGCCGAGGGTACAGACGGCGTCGAGCACTGCCAGGTCTGGCAACAGCAGCGGCGAAACAATGCCCATCTTGGTGGTGGCACCGGTGGTGACGATGGCGATCGGCGTCACCTCCGAACCGGTACCTGCCGTGGTGGGCACCTGGATCAACGGCAGCCGGCGGCCCTTGGCCCTGTCGATGCCGTACAGCTCGGCGATGGGCTGCGAACAGTCGCGGTGGGCCAGCAGCGCAACCAGCTTGGCCACATCCATCGAGCTGCCGCCGCCGAACCCCACCACCAGGTCGGCGCCGATATGCCGGGCGCGCTGGGCGGCCGCCAGCACGCATGCCTCGCTAGGGTCGGCCGTAACCTCACTGAAGATCGCCACACCGACCTTGGCTGCCGTGAACCCCGGCAGCAGGTCATCAAGCATGCCAAGGCGGGCGATACCCGGGTCACTGATAATCAAAACACGCTTGGCACCGCGCTCACGGCACAGACCTGCAAGGCGCTGCACCGCGCCGGGTTCGCAGAGGATCTGCGCAGTGGTGGCAAAGCTGAAAGGCTGCATCGCACTCTCCTTGTTCGTGTGGTTTGCCGTGCGCTAGAACGCGAAATCGCTCGCCGGTAGCGCCATCAGGCAGTCCGCGCCACCCAGCAGGGCCTCGCGGTGAGCAGTGGCGCGGGGCAGGAGCCGCCGCCAGTAGAACGTCGCGGCGTCAAGCTTGGCCCTGTAGAAGGCTGTTTCCGCGCTGCCGGCGGCAAGCGTCGCTTCAGCGCACACCGCCGCTTGCAACCACATCGCCGCCAACAGCACGTAGGCCGAGTAGGCAAGAAAATCAACCGACACTGCCCCTGACTCCTGGGGGTCGCGTTGACAGGCCTCGACCACATGGGCGGCCAGGACGCGCCATTCCTCCAGACGTTGCCCCACGGCCGTCGCCATGGCCTGCAGGCCGTCGAGCGCATTGGCAGCCCTGACGTGCGGCGCCATTTCGTCGATCAGCAGATTGAGCTCGGCCCCGCCGTCCCCCAGGACCTTGCGGCGTATCAGGTCGAGGGCCTGTATGCCGTTGGTGCCTTCATAAAGCTGGGTGATGCGGCTATCGCGCATCAACTGCTCCATCCCCCACTCGCGGATGTAGCCGTGACCGCCGTACACCTGCACCCCAAGACTGGCGACTTCCTGACCGACGTCGGTGAAGAACGCCTTGACGATAGGGATCAGCAACGCCGCCCGCCGAGCTGCGGCCTGGCGCGCCGGTGCATTTTTCGCAGCATGCTCCAGGTCCAGTTGCCGAGCGGTGTAGATGCCCAGCATGCGACAGCCCTCGGTAAGGGTCTTCTGGGTCAGCAGCATGCGCCGCACGTCTGGATGGACGATGATCGGATCGGCAGGCTTTTCCGCTGCCACCGGCCCAGCAAGCGAGCGCGACTGCAGACGCTCCCGGGCGTAGGCCAGCCCTCCCTGAAAAGCGGCCTCGGCAATACCAAGCCCCTGCAGGCCGACCTGGAAGCGGGCATCGTTCATCATGGTGAACATGCAGGCCAGGCCCTGGTTGGCCTCCCCCACCAGCCAGCCCTGGGCACCGTCGAAGTTCATCACGCAGGTCGATGCCCCCTTGATGCCCATCTTGTGCTCCAGCGCCCCGCAGCCCAGCGCATTGCGCTCGCCACCGGGCAACAGCTTGGGCACCAGGAACAGGCTGATGCCCCTGACACCGGCCGGCGCATCAGGCAGGCGCGCGAGTACCAGATGAACGATGTTGTCGGTCAGGTCCTGCTCGCCACCACTGATGAATATCTTGCTGCCGGTAATGCGATAGCTGCCGTCCGCTTCGGGCTGGGCGCGGGTACGCAGCAACGCCAGGTCGGTGCCGGCCTGCGGCTCGGTCAGGCACATGGTGCCGGCCCACTCGCCACTGACCATCCGGCTCAGGTAGGCCTGCTTGAGTGGCTCGCTGCCATGGCGATGCAACGCCAGGACCGCGCCCTCGGTCAGGCCGGAGTAGATGCGGAACGACAACGACGCTGCCATCAGCATTTCATGGAAGCTGGCCGATGCCATCTGCGGCAAACCCTGGCCACCGTAGGCCTGCGGCCCGGTCATACTGGCCCAGCCATGTTCGACGTATTGCCGATAGGCGTCCCGCATGCCGTCCGGGGTGGTGACCTCGCCGCCCACCCACTGGCAGCCCTGTTCGTCACTGTTGCGATTGAGTGGTGCGATGATTTGGCCAGTGAAGCGTGCGGCCTCCTCAAGGATGCCGTCGAGGGTGTCGCGGTCCAGTTCGATACCGAGTTGCTGGCAATGTCCGCTCAGGTCGAACAGTTCATGCAGCACGAAACGCATGTCGCGAAGGGGCGCCTGGTAGTTCATGCCTGAACCTCCCCGCGCGGTTCGAAACGCTTGCCACCGGCCACGAGTGAGTAGAGCAGCCCTGCCGGGCGCCAATGCTCGCCAAGCACGCCCTGCAGGTATTCCAGCCGGGCCAGGATAAACGGCGCCCCCTGCTCGTCAGCCCAGCGCATGGGCCCGCCAGTGGCAGCCGGGAAGCCATAGCCGTGGAGCCAGACCCGGTCGATGTCGCTGCTGCTGGCGGCGATACCTTCCTGGAGAACCTTCGCCCCTTCGTTGACCAGTGCCAGCAGGCACCGTTCGAGGATTTCCTCGGCACTGATGCCCCGACGTCGGTAGCCAAGGTTCTGAGACACCTGCAGCACCAACGCGTCGACCTGCGGGTCATGCTCGGCCTGCCGGCTGCCGGGGGCATAGCGGTAATAGCCCTGCCCGGTCTTCTGCCCAAGGCGGCCGAGCTCGCACAGTGCATTATCGACCTGCACCAGCGGGTCGTGCATGCCTTGCCCGGCCAACTGCCGGGCGCGCCACTCCAGGTCGATGCCCACCACGTCGTACATGCGGAACGGCCCCATGGCGAAGCCGAACTGCTGCAGTACCGCATCCACCTGATGTGGCAACGCCCCTTCAAGCAGCAACTTGCGCGCTTCGCCCACATAGCTGCGCAACATGCGATTGCCAATGAAACCAGGGCAGTTGCCTGCCACTATCGCCACTTTGCCCATGCGCTCGCCCAGCGCTTTGGCGGCATCGAGCACCTTCTGATCGGTGTGCGTCCCACGCACGATTTCGAGCAGCTTCATGACATGCGCAGGGCTGAAGAAATGCAGCCCCAGGACCTGGGACGGCCGCTGGGTGACGGCGGCAATCGCGTCGATGTCCAGCGCCGAGGTGTTGCTGGCCAGGATCGCACGTGGCTTGAGGTGTGCATCCAGTGCACGGAAGATTTCCTGCTTGAGCGCCAGGTTTTCATACACCGCTTCAATCACCAGGTCGGCCTCCGCCAACGCCGGATAGCCGTCCACTGCCTGCACACGCGCCAGGCAAGCGTCGGCCTGGGCCGGGGTGATGCGCTGCTTGTCCACCTGCTGGGCCCAGGCCTGGCTGACCATGCCCAGCCCGGCTTCGAGCGCTGCCGCGTTGCAGTCCAGCCACAGCACCGACAGCCCGGCGTTGGCCAGGCTGATGACGATGCCGCGGCCCATGGTGCCTGCACCTATCACAGCCACCTGATTGATCGGGAAGGGAGTATTCACGCGCAACGCTCCTGCTTTCTTGTAGGTATGAGGACTGTGATCACCCTAAGCAGGCCGAAGGTATTTTTGAAATTTCCATTTCGTATGCCATATATTTTCGGCATGAATATTTCGAACTTCGACCTGAACCTGCTGCGCGTCTTCGATATGTTGCTGCGTGAACAGAACGTATCCCGGGCAGCCGAGCGTCTGGCCCTCACCCAGCCGACCGTGAGCAATGCCCTGGCGCGCCTGCGTGACCAGCTGGGCGACCCGCTGCTGGTCCGCGTGGGCCGGCGCATGCGCCCGACACCACGGGCCTTGGCACTGGAGGGGCCAATACGAGCGGCGTTACAGCAGATCGAGCAGACGTTGGGCACCGGCGATGGCTTCGAGCCTCAGCGCAGCCATCGCCAGTTGCGCATCGCCCTCACCGATTTCGTCGAACAGCTGTGCATGCCGCCACTCCTGGCGCGGCTGGAGCTACTGGCACCCAACGTGCGCATCGACGTGGTGCACCTGGCCCCCAACCTGCCGGCCGAGGCGCTGGACCGGGGCGACCTCGACCTGGTACTGGGCCGTTTCGACGAGGTGCCGGCGCGCTTCACCCGCCACCCCTGGCGCCGTGAAACCCTGCAGATCGCGCTGCGCCAGCAGCACCCGCACCTGGTGCCGGGCCAGGCACTGGACCTCGACGCGTTCCTGGGTTTGCGGCACATCTGGGTGCACGGCGGCCAGACCCGGGGCATGGTCGACCAGTGGCTGGCCGAGCAAGGCCTGACCCGGCAAATCGCCTATACCACGCCCAACTACCTGCAGGCCGCCCATCTGGCCGCAGCCACCGACATGTGTGTGGTGCTGCCGCGGCAACTGGCGCAGCAGTTTGCGCACCTGCTGCCATTGGCGGTGTACGAACTGCCATTTGCCCTGGAGCCTTTCGAATTGGAAGTGGTGCACCTGAGCCACCGTCAGCACGACCCCGCCCTGGCCTGGCTGGTCGAACAGATCCTCACGCTCCCCCCCGCCTGAAGCCATCAGGAAACGCGATAGCGGCCATGCCGCTCTGGTATTGGCTGGTGCGCAAGCCCCTCCCCTAGAGTGTTCTGCCCCAATAACAACAAGGACATCCCATGCGCTTTTCACTGTCGATGCTGGCGCTTGCCCTGCTGGCCCCCCTTCCGAGCCTGGCCGCAACAGCGGCCAAGGATGCCACCCCGGCCACCCAGGCCAGCAACCAGCAGTGGCTGCAACGGTTGCCTTTCGAGGATCGCGTCGATTACGAAACCGCCCGGCGTGGGCTGGTCGAGCGGTTTGACGGGCCAGTCGCGACAGCCGATGGCAAGACCGTGTGGAACCTGGCCCAGTATGCTTTTCTGGAACCGGCGCAATCCCCTGCCACGGTAAACCCGAGCTTGTGGCGCATCGCTCAGTTGAACAACATCGCCGGACTGTTCAAGGTCACCGAGGGCATCTACCAGCTTCGCGGCCTGGACCTGGCCAACATGACCATCGTCGAGGGGAAGGACGGGCTGATTGTGCTTGACCCGCTGCTTGCCGTGGAGACTGCCAAGGCGGGCCTCGAACTGTACTTCAAGCACCGCCCGCGCAAGCCGGTGACCACGGTGATCTACACCCACCCGCACGTCGACCATTTCGGCGGCGTGCGCGGGGTGATCAACGAGGCGGACGTCAAGGCTGGCAAAGTCCAGGTCATCGCGCCCGAGGGGTTCTTCGAACATGCCATCGGCGAAAACGTGCTGGCCGGACCGGCCATGAAACGCCGCGCCCAGTACATGTACGGCGCCCCCCTGCCCCGTGGGCCGCGAGGCCAGGTGGATGCCGGACTGGGCAAGGGCGTGCCGGCCAATGCCACTGTCAGCCTCATCGCGCCGACGCTCGAAATCAGCCAACCGCTGCAACGCATGACCCTGAGCGGCGTGGAGGTGGAGTTCCAGCTGACCCCGGGCACCGAGGCGCCGGCGGAAATGAACATTTATTTCCCGGTGCTCAGGGCACTGTGCATGGCCGAGAACGCCACCCATGTGCAGCACAACGTACTGACGCTGCGCGGGGCACTGGTGCGCGATCCGAAAGTGTGGGCCCATTACCTGGACCAATCGCTGGCGCGCTATGGCGACCAGGCCGAGGTGGTGTTCGCCCAGCATCACTGGCCCACTTGGGGCGGCGCGGCCATCCGCGACTACCTGGCCGACCAGCGCGATATGTATGCCTTCATCGACAGCCAGACCTTGCGCCTGATCAATCAGGGCCAGACGCCCATGGAAATTGCCCAGACCTTGGCCAGCCTGCCGCCGCGCCTGGCAAGCAAATGGTACAGCCGCGACTACTACGGCTCGCTCAGCCATAACGTCAGGGCCGTCTATCAACGCTATATGGGGTTCTACGACGGCAACCCGGCCAACCTCGACCCATTGCCACCGCAAGCGGCCGGCAAGCGTTACGTGGCGGCGATGGGAGGTGCCGATCAGGTGCTGACCCAGGCCCGCCAGGCCTTCGCCGAGGGCGACTATCGCTGGGTGGCGCAATTGGTCAACCACCTGGTATTCGCCGAGCCAGACAACACCGAGGCCCGCGAACTGCAGGCCGACGCGCTGGAGCAACTGGGTTACCAGAGTGAGAACGCCACCTGGCGCAATGCCTACCTCAGTGGCGCGCAGGAATTGCGCTCAGGCGTTGCCACCGGTGCGGGTAGCGGCGGCAACGCCGATGACATGGTGCGGGCCCTGACACCCAGCCTGTTTTTCGACTATCTGGGCGTGCGGGTGAATGCCTACAAGGCTGCCGATAGCGACCTGACCATCAACTGGCGGTTTTCCGACCTGGACGAAGACTACGCGCTCACCCTGCGCAACGGCGTCCTCACCCACCGCGACCTGGCGCGCCACGCCAAGGCCGATGTAGAGGTGACCATGCGCAAGCAGACGCTGGACAGCATTGCCTTGAAGCAGACAGGCTTTCTCAAGGAAGCCACAGCAGGGGCAATCGACATCAAAGGCGAGCGGGTAAAGTTCCTGCAATTCATGGGCGGGCTGGAAGAGGCTGATTCACGCTTCAATCTCGTCACGCCCTGAGCGGCAGCGGGCGGCGCCGGCACTGCGCTCAGCCGCCCTTCGCCAACCGGCACAAGCCTGCCAATGCCATGAGCCACACCACGCTACCCAGTGCCAGCACTTCCCACGGCGCAGGCTGGCCGCGTTCGGCCTGCAACATCGCCAGGCCCCGTTCGTAACGCCGCCCCTGGCGGGTCAGCAGCGCCAGCGCGGCCACGCCCGCCAATGCCAGCACGTACACATCGCCCTGACGACAGGCCAACCCCGCCACCGCCATCAGCGCCAGCACAGTGCGCCGCCAGGCCAACTCGGTGCGTTCTGCCTGCAGGCCCGGATCACCCATGCCAGCGTGGCCACAGGACGAGACCTGCCAGCAGTACAGCGACCAGGCAGCCCAGCGCCAACAAGGGCACCAGTGCCGGCAACGGCAATGGACGTCGATGACGCAATGCCCGCTCTACCCGCAGCCAGCGCAGGCAGGCGCCCGCGCTCAGCAATGCGCTCAGCAGCATCAGGCCAGCGACCAGCCACAGCCGCAGGGGTGTCTCGAGGACGTGGCCGGCGAAGGTTTCAATGGCGATAGCGCCACCCAGCAGCGCCAGCGCGGTGCGAATCCAGGCCAGGAAAGTACGTTCGTTGGCCAGGGTGAAGCGCGGATCAGGCGCTTCACCCTGGCCCAACAGCCGCCGCGACCAGTCAGGCCGTGGTTCAGGCACGCCCATCAGCGCACACCAAAGCTGCGCAGGGCGCCGGGCGAGAAGTACGAAAGGCTGGTGCGCACATTGAAGGCAAAGGGCCGACGCTGCTCGTTGATCAAGCCCGATGCATGGTAGCGGCCACTCTTGAGGTCGTAGGTGACCTCCATGGCGTTGACCGCCACCTGGCCGCCGGGGTGAAAGAAACCATGGGCCTGTGAGGTGCGCCACAGCTCGCCACGTGCGTCGTAGCTGTCTGTTTCGAGAATGGCCCAGGTGTCTTCATCCAGGTAGAACCGGCGCTTGGCGTAGATATGCTGCGCCCCGGGCTTCAACGTCGCCTCCACGACCCATACCCGGTGCAGTTCGTAGCGGGTTGGTGCCGGGTCGATGTGACCTGGCTTGATCAGGTCCGCATAGCGCAGCTCAGGCGATGCCAAGCGGTAGCTGTTGTAGGGCACGTGCAGCGTCTGCTTGCCCAGCAGCTTCCAGTCGTACCGGTCTGGCGCGCCATTGAACATGTCGCGGCTGTCGGCGGTCCGCAGGCCGGCGGTGCCTGGGCCGGTGGTGTCATAGGCGATGTTCGGCGCCCGCCGTACCCGGCGCTGGCTGGCACTGTACACCCAGGACAAGCGCGGCTCGGCGACCTGGTCCAGTGTCTCATGCACCACCATCGCATCGCCGGCAAGCCGCGAGGGCGCCGTCATGCGGTAGGTGAAGTAATAAAGTACATTGCCCGCCCCCAGGCTGGCCAAGCCTTCAGGCCGGGCCACTTCCTGACGCGCGCTCATCAGCACGAAGCGGCCATTCTTCAGCGGCGTGACGCTGTCGGAGCTCAGGCTGTAGCTCTCGTTGCGATGCCGGGTCAGGTGGTTCCAGATCACCTCCAGGCCGTTGGTTGGCCGCGGAAAGGCGATGACGCCAGTGAAACCTCGCACACCGTTGCCCTGGTCATCCAGCTGCGCCTGCTCGGCGTTGCGGGCGGCCGATGCCGCGACCGCGTCGGGTACCGCAACACTGCGGTGGGTGGGATACACCGGCAAGCTGAGGCTGGCTGGGAAGCGTTTGAGCAAGGCCACCTGGCCGTCGGTAAGCTGACCTCGGTACTGCCGGTAGTTGGCGGCCGTGATTCGGTACAGAGGCTGCTCATCGGCAAACGGATCCAGCGGCGTGCCGTTGTCGCCCAGGCGTTGCTGGGCTGTACTCAACCCACCTTGCCAGGCCGGGATGCGCCCGTCGGGGCTGGCAGCACGCTCGGCTCCCACCGGGGTCAGGTTGTCGGGCAGGCCGGCTGCTGCCAGCGTGCCACTCGCCCAGAACAGGCCGATCATCACCATACGCATTTTCATTGTCATGCCCTCAGAAAGTGACGCCCAGGCTCAGCGAGATGAAGTCCCGGTCGCCGCGGGTGCCATAGTCGCCGTCGATAAAGTCGGTGTACGACACACTCAGGCTGTAGGTGCTGGCGAGCGTCGCATCCAACCCGACACTGATGGCCCTGGAGCCTTCGCTGAACGCCGACCCCTCCACCGGGCCGGTGCCGTGCACGTCATGTGCCCAGGACAGGTTCGGCCGCAGGTCGAAACCGGCAATCACGTTGGGGTAGGCCCAGGTGGCACGCAGCCGGTAGCCCCAGGAAAACGGGGTCATGAAGCCTTCGTCGTTGCAATGCTCAGGGGTTTTGGAAATGGCCACGCACACGCTGTTGTCCGCCAGTTCGCCGCTGTTGAACGTGCCCGAGCGCCCGTAACGGGGGCCATAGGCGCCCTCCAGACCGCCCACGTAGGTGGCGCCAGCCTCGCCTATCAACAGCAACTGGTTGGCCCCCATCACCTGGCTGAAAGCGTGAACAGCGGTTACCTGCAACTGGGTCATCTCTTTACGGCGGTAGCCGTCGAACAGCGTACTGGCGCTGTCTGGCCGCAGGCCGTCACCCAGCAAGGGCGAGCGGCCATCGACGTTCAACAACGACTGGATGATGTCGGTACCGTTGAGCTGCATGGGCATGTTCGGCCGGTAGCTCAGCTCCCCCTGCAGCGCCGTGCCGGTGCGCAGGGTAGTGGAGAACGAAAGGCCGTAGAGGCGAATGTCCTCGGGGTATTGCACCCGGTACTGCGAGGTGCCCAGGCGTAGCGCGCCGACCAGCGACTGGCCTGCGCTGGAACCCAGAAAAGCGGCACAGTCTGCAAGCCCGATAGCGAGGTTGGCGCACAACTGCGGGGCGAAACGGCGGTTGTCGAAATACGGGCTGCTGACCGTACCCAGGTAAGGCGTGCGGCTGTGGTAGTTCGCCGCGTAAGCACCAAACTCGGTGTCCAGCGCCGCCACGTACCAGCGCAGCGAAACGCCCCACTGCCCGCTGTTGCGGGCATCCTGGTCGCTGCCGCGAGGTATGCGCACGCCTTCGCGGGTGAGGTTCACACCGAACGGCGCAAGCCCGGTCACGGCTGTGGGGTTGCCGAGCAATTTGGCGCCCACGTCCAGGCCATCACACCCATCGGGCAAAAAGTCGTTGTTCGAAAAGAACGTGCCGCAGTTGTCGAGCTGGGTCTGTTCCCAGTCCAGCTGATAGAAACCGTCGACCGACAGCGCTTCGGTAAGGTTCTGGGTGAAGTAGAACAGGTTCACCGGCACCAGCGCGTCCTTCACTTCCGAGCCGGGGCGGCGCAAGGCCGCCAGGTTGAAGGGGTTGATGACGTTCAGTCCGCCCTGGATGAAGGTGCTCTCACCCCAGTTGACCACCTGCTTGCCCAACCTGAGCGAGCCCGGCTGGCCGTCGATGTCATACAGGTAGTAACCGAAGGCATCGAGCAGCTGGCTACCTGCGGTCTTGGCCGAACGCTTGCGGTTATTGTCATCGACCTGCTTGAAGCGCTGATCGTGATCACGCAGGGCCGTGTCGTACCAGTAGGTACCGCGAAGGAACACCCCCAGGTTATCGTGCTTGAGCTCCAGGTCATGGGTGCCTTTGAACACCGCTGAAAACACATCGCCAGAGGCAAAGTTCAGGCGGCCGTCATCGCTGTTGGCGCTGTTGTGCAGGGCCGGGTCAGGGTTGGCAGTCGCAAGGCTGGTACCAAAGGAAAGCGCCGAGTCGAATTGCCCCTCAAGTTCACCCCAGTGAAACTGAGCGGCACAGGCAGACGCAGAAAAAAGTACTGATGAGGCAAGTACCGACAACGGTCCCGAGCGACCGAAA
Organism: Pseudomonas sp. USTB-Z; assembly: GCF_019691255.1. Lineage (NCBI taxonomy): Bacteria > Pseudomonadati > Pseudomonadota > Gammaproteobacteria > Pseudomonadales > Pseudomonadaceae > Pseudomonas > Pseudomonas sp. USTB-Z. The sequence continues at coordinate 69,473 of NZ_JAECZP010000020.1, read as the reverse complement.
ATACGAGATGCCATCACTCTTAACCTCTTATTGTGTTTATTAGAGAGTGAATTGCGAGTTAATGCTTAAGTACGGCGCAAAGGCCTGCAGGCAAGGGCTTGGGTAATTATTCGAACGTTTCTGTTATCCTCGTTTTGCTGCTTACCGATACTAAGTAGGCCACCGGGGCTGAACAAATAGCGTCTCCCGATGGTTGCCATATCACTTCGGCATAGCCTGAGAACCACAATGACTTTGAAACAGCTGCGTTATTTGATCGCCATTGTCGAAGCCGGCAGTTTTTCCAATGCCGCACGCCAGGCGTTCATCGCCCAACCGGCCTTGAGCAGACAGATAGGCCTGCTGGAGAGCGAACTGGAAATGCAACTGCTGGCGCGCCAGCATGACGGTATCGAACTGACCGATGCCGGGCGGCAGTTGTACGAGGTGGCCCGATCGGTCGTGCAGCAACTCGATTCGGTGAAGGATGAGCTGAAGTCCAGCCGCGGCAACCCCAAGGGGCACGTGGCCATCTCGATTCCCGCCACGGCCTCGGCACTGTTGTTGCCGGCCATCATTACCCAGGCCCAGGCACGCTTCCCGGGGATCAAGCTCACCGTATGGGATGGCCTGAGCCGCGAAGGTGGCCAGGCGATCGAGCTGGGCAAGGTGGATTTCGGCGTAGTGCCCAACGCCGAAGAACTTGTCCATGTGGTCGCCGAGCCCGTGTTTTCCGAAGACCTGTACTGGGTCGGCCTGCCTGGGCACGGTCCTGACGAGTCGCCCATCACCTTGGCTGAAGCCGCAGCGAGCCGCCTGGTAATGCCACCCCGTAGCCTGCACTTGCGCAGGCGCATCGAGCAGGCTGCCATGGAGACCGGTGTGACCCTGGACTCCAGCTACGAACAGCAGTCCGCCCCCGGTATCACCAGCCTGGTCCGTGCTGGCCTGGCGGCCACCATCAGCAACTGGCCGCCGCTGCTGGATTTGGCCGCGCCTGCCAGCGCGCGGCTGATAGTGGAACCGCGCATCACCCGCACCATCGCCTTGGCCCACTCGCAGCACAAGCCGCTGTCGTTCGCCGCCGCCTGCATGCGCGATCTGGTGCGCGCACTGCTGGTGGATGCGGTGCGCAACGAGCGCTGGAAAGGAACCTTGATCGAGCGCGAGGCCCTGGCGGAGCAGAGCCTCTGAGCGCTGTGCACATCACGCTTGGGCTGGCGCAGCCGTGCCCACCTGCATCAGACGTTGCCGGGTTTTCTGCGGGTCCATCCAGGCCAGCCCGATCAGCCCGGCAATCACCAGCACCGCGCCGCACACCAGAAATCCCTGGCCAAACCCTGCCGTGTGCCCGGCCCCGGCGCCCTGCACCAGCAAACCGGTGACCACCGGTGCCGACAGCCCGGCCAACGAGGCGATACCGTTGCCGATCGCCAGAATGCCGCCGCGCTGCCCGCTGGGCGTGAACTCCGCCAGCATGGCAGGCCCCACGGAGTACATCACCAGCGCCAGCCCGCCGCTGAAGGTGAGGCTGACGATCCGCTCGACGTTGCTCAGACCGGGCAGAAACAACGCCGCTGACAGCAGCCCGCTGGCGATCAGGCACACTGAAACGAACGCACCGCGCGACCAGCGCGTGGCAACCCCGGCACGCATCATTCGCTGTGACAGCCAGGCCATGAACAGGCTCAGCGGCGTGGTAACCACCACGAACAGAACGAACACCTGGCCGGTCATGATCGGGTCGATCCCCAGCCCGGTTTCCAGGTAGCTCGGTACCCAGGTCAGGGTCAACGCCAGGGACCAGTTGGCGGCGAAGTGGCACAAGTAGTTGCCCAGTACCGTGCGGTCACCGAGCAGCCGACGATAGGGAACAGGGGCCTGCCCTTCTTCACGCTGGCCCGGGCGAATGCGGTCGAGGTTGCCCTCGCTGCCCAGCCACCACCACAGCACACACCACACCGCCCCGATCACCGCCAGCACGATGAAGTTCATGCGCCAGCCGTAGTGCACACTGATCCATGGGATCATGGCACCCGCTACCAACAGCCCCAGCGCACTGCCGGTATGCAACAGCGCCACGGGAAGGTTGCGACGGTCGTTGGGGAACCACTTGTACAAGGCATGTGTAGCCACCGGTGAGGCCGGTCCCTCGCCAATACCCAGCAGCACCCGGCAGGCGACGATCGCCCACAGCGAGCTGACGAACAACATGGGCAACTGGATAAGCGCCCAGAACGCGCCCATCCCCAGCAGCAGGGTGCGGGTTGGCCGGCGATTGGCCATGAAGCCGCCTATCACCGCCGAGATGGCGAAGAACCAGTGCAGTGCGCCCCCTACCAGGCCGAACTCGGCAGGGGACAAGCCCAGTTCCCTGGACATCGGCACCGCCACCAGGCCAATGACCACCTTGTCCAGGAAGTTCACCAGCATCAACAGCGCCAGCAGTACCGCAATCATCCAGGCCGTGCCTGCACGCGCGGGGGTGTCAGTATGAGTCATGATGATCTCTCGTTATTGTTCTTGTCTGGAGAGCCCGGCCGCCACGGGCCGGGCATACCGCGTCATTGCTCAGGCATGAGCACGCCCTTGGCGATGGTGTTGCGCTGGATCTCGCTGGTTCCCGTGAGAATGCGCATCATACGTGTCGCACGGAATATCCACTCCACCGGGTTGCCACGCAGCAGCCCGGCACCGCCGTGTATCTGCACGGCGCGATCGGCGATGCGGAAGGCCGTCTCCGAAACGAACAGCTTGCACATCGGGGCCTGGGTGCGGATATTGCCACCGGCGTCATTCACCGCTGCCGTGGCGTAGACCATGCTGCGTGCAGCATGCAGCTCGGTGGCCATGTCGGCGATCATGTGGTTGATCGACTGGAACATGGCGATAGGCTGGCCGAACTGCTTGCGCGTGCGGGCATAGTCGATCGAGAGGTTCAGTGCCAGGCCGGCCAGCCCCAGCAAGGTGGGGCAATGCAGCAGGCGGTTGAGGGTGATGCGCCCCATCGCCAACTTGAAGCCCTGCCCTTGCTCACCAATGCGGTTGGCCGCCGGCACCCGTACGTCCTCAAGAATGATGTCGCCATGCGCACCACCGCCGGACATGACCGAATAATCGCTTTCAACCCTTACCCCCGATGCGCTCAGGTCGACGAAGAACGCCGAAATCCCCTGGGCACCGCGCCCGGGATCCGTCACCGCAAGCAGCACGGCGATGTCGGCATAGGGCGCCCCTGAAATGTAGCGCTTGGCGCCATTGAGCACATAGTGTTCACCTTCCCGCCGTGCGGAGGTCTTGATCGCCGTTGCATCAGAGCCGGCTTCGCTTTCAGTCAGGGCGAAGCACACGGCCTTTTCGGCACGGCACACCGGCTGCAGGAACGCCTCGATCTGGGTCGGGCTCGCCACCTTGAACAGATGGCCGATACGGGGCGGTCCGGAAAGCTCACCGAGAATGTGCGGCGACAGCATCGAGCCGGTGAGCACCGTGGCTTCCTTGACCGCACACAGGTCTGACACGCTCAACCCGGCGCCACCTATCGCCTCGGGCAGCATGATGTTGTAGAAGCCCTGCTCGCACGAACGCTGCCATACCTGCTGCAGCACCGCCCGCGGGTGCGGCTCTGCCCAACTGAGACCGGCTTGCTGTTCCAGGGGCAGGATTTCGTTGCGAACGAAGCCACTGATGGCCTCGATGATCTGCTGGGCCTTTTCGCTTGGCTGATACATGGTCGTTCCTCGTGTCAGATACGGCGTTCGCTGTTTTGCCAGTAGGCGTCACGGATCAACCGGCGCACCACCTTGCCGTTGGGGTTTTTCGGCAGCTCGCTGACGAAGTCCACGGCACGTGGTTTCTTGAAACCGGCCAGGGCCTGGGCGCAATGTTCGATGACGTCCTGCTCCTGCAGCGCCATGCCCGGCTTGAGCACGATCACCGCCCGCACCGCTTCGCCCCACTGCTCGTCAGGCACCCCCACCACCGCCGCCTCGAACACCTGCGGCATGCTGTAGAGCACCTGCTCGACCTCGCTGGGGTAAATGTTGAAGCCACCGGAAATGATCATTTCTTTCTTGCGGTCGACGATGAACACATACCCCTGCTCATCCACCGTGGCCAGGTCGCCAGTCAGGTAGTAGCCGTCGCGCATCACCTCGGCGGTGAGGTGGGGGGCGCGCCAGTAGCCCTGCATGATGTCCGGGCCCTTGACTACGATTTCGCCCACCTCTCCCGGCTGGACGTCCTGGAAGTGGTCGTTCACCACGCGCAGGTCGGTTTCGAAGTAGCAACGTCCGCACGAGGCCAGGCGCCGGTAGTCGCCGCCCTCGCACAAATGGTCCTGTTCGGTCAGGACGGTTACCAGCGAGCAGGTCTCGCCAGCACCGTAACCCTGGGCCAGGATCGGCCCGAATACCTCGATGGCCCGTTTCACCAGCGCTGGTGCCATCGGCGCGGCACCGTACATGACCAGGCGCAAGCTGCTCAGGTCGTAGCGCTCGACATCAGGGAAGTTGACCAGGCGATTGATCATGGCAGGCACCAGGAACAAGCGGGTCACGCCTTCGCGCTGAATGGTCTCGAGCAACAGCTGGTCATCGTAGCGCTCCAGCAGCAGGTTGCAGGCACCGACCGCCAGCAGCGGCATCAGCTGCATGCCGCTGGCATGGGTGATAGGGCCGACGTGAGCCATGACGTCGCCCGGGGCGGCGCGACGGGTCGGGCTGGCGAGGCTCTTGCGGATTAGCGCCTTGCGGTTGCCCACGCTGAGCATCGCAGCCTTGAGCACACCAGAGCTGCCAGAGGTGTAATGCAAAACGGCAAGGGCGTCGTCAGGCAGGTCGCAGCTGATTGGCTGGCTACTGCCTTGTGCCAGCAGCGCGGCATAGGTGATGTCACCGCCCCGCTCACCCAAGGTCACGATCAAGCGTAATGAAGGTACCTCCTGCCTGCGGTCCAGCAACGCCTGGGCGAGTTGCGCATCGGCGATCAGCGCGACACTGCAGGCGTCGTTGAGCACCTGAATGACTTCATCCGGTGCCAGACGCGCATTGACCGGTACCTTGACCAGGCCGGCCTTGTAGAAAGCCACCTCTGCTTCCACCAGTTCGGCGCGGTTTGGCGCCAGGATGGCGACATGCTCGCCCGTGGCGATGCCCTGTGCCAGCAAGGCCGAGGCCAGCTGGTTGGCCCGCTGTTCGAGCTGAGCGAAGGTCAGCCGGGTGTGGCGGTCGATTACCGCCAGACGTTCAGGCCAGTATCTGGCACTTCGACTGGATAGGGTTCCAAGGTTCACGTTGTTGTTCTCGTCGACGGTTAAGACCCGCTCGATGCTAAACAGCGTGAAGCCGGGGCAAGTAATACCAGTTGCGTATGCACGCCATAACAGATTGCGCTGGCACTGATGTGTTGAGGCCCTGAGGCAAGGATGACACATCGCTTGCATATGACACCTTGTGTCATTATGATCAACGCCGTGTCCTGGCGTCGCCTCCGCGCCGATCAGCCATCCCTAGTCTCCACCCCAGCAGGTACCGCCCATGACGACCACCATGCACACCCCCAAGGACCAGCTTGTCAAACTCGCCCAGCAACAGATGCTGACGGCGCTGACCGACAACACCTACACCGTACGACAAAAGCTCGCCCTCACCTGTCGCATCCTGTTCGACGGCGGCCACGACTCTGGCCTGGCCGGGCAGATCACTGCGCGTGCGCAGGAACCTGGCACCTACTACACCCAACAACTGGGGCTTGGCTTCGACGAAATCGCTGCCTCCAACCTGCTGGTGGTGGACGAAGACCTGACGGTGCTGCAAGGCCGTGGCATGGCCAACCCGGCCAACCGCTTCCACAGCTGGCTGTACCGCGCCCGCCCCGACGTCAACTGCATCATCCACACCCACCCGCTGCACAGCGCCGCCTTGTCGATGCTGGAAGTTCCGCTGGCCATCTCGCACATGGACCTGTGCCCACTGTTCGACGACTGTGCATTCCTCAAGGAATGGCCCGGTGTGCCGGTGGGCAACGAAGAAGGCGAAATCATCGCGAACGCGATTGGCGACAAGCGCGCAATCCTGCTTTCCCATCATGGCCTGCTGATCGCTGGGCGTTCGATCGAGGAAGCCTGCGTGCTCGCCCTGCTGTTCGAGCGGGCAGCAAAGATGCAACTGCTGGCCATGGGCGCCGGTGACATCCGCCCCATCCCCGAAGCACTGGGCAAAGAGGCCCACGACTGGATTTCCACCCCCAAACGTCACGGTGCTGCCTTCAGCTACTACGCGCGCCGTGCCTTGCGTGCCCATGGCGACTGCCTGGGCTGATCGAAGCTGTACTCTTCCCTCAACAACGGCAAAGGTGCCTGGTCATGTCTACACCTGTAATTCGCGGCGTTATCGGCTACACCATCACTCCCTTCACGGCAGACGGCTCACTCGACCTGGATGCCCTGGGCACGTCCATCGATAGCCTGATCGCAGACGGCGTGCACGCCATCGCGCCGCTGGGCAGCACCGGCGAAGGGGCTTACCTGTCCGACAGCGAATGGGAAACCGTGGTGCGCTTCAGCCAGGTACGCATTGCCGGGCGCGTACCCAGCGTGGTCAGCGTCTCCGACCTGACCACCGCCCGCACCGTGCAGCGTGCCCGCCTGGCACAGGCCTGCGGTGCTACGGCGGTGATGGTGCTGCCCATCTCTTACTGGAAGCTCACCGAAGCCGAAGTGGTCGCCCACTACAAGGCGGTCGGCGCCGCCATCGACATTCCGATCATGCTCTACAACAACCCGGGCACCAGCGGCACCGACCTGTCGGTGGAGCTGATCCTGCGTATCCTCGGCGAAGTGCCCACTGTGACCATGGTCAAGGAAAGCACCGGTGACATCCAGCGCATGCACCGCCTGTTCACGGCTACAGATGGTCAGGTGGCGTTCTACAACGGTTGCAACCCGCTGACCCTGGAAGCCTTGGTGGCCGGCGCCACGGGCTGGTGTACCGCCGCGCCCAACCTGATCCCTGCACTCAACCTGGCACTGTGGGACGCCGTACAACAAGGCGATCTGGCCGAAGCCCGTGCGTTGTTCTACCGCCAGTACGAGCTGCTGGAGTACATCACCCGCCGTGGCCTGCCGACCACCATCAAGGCCGGCCTGAAAATGCTCGGCCAGGAGGTCGGCGCCCCACGCCTGCCCCTGCAGCCGCTGGATGCGCAAGGCAGCAACCACCTGAAAAACCTGCTGGTGGCGCTGACCAACTGATGCACAAACCTGCCCGGCAGCCTGTCGCTGTCGGGCAGCCTTTTTTTCAGGAACAGCCTTGGGCTGCGAAAGGGCCAATGACGCTGCAGTCGGATTACCCCTTCGCCGCACAAAACCGCTCCTCATCTGACCATTACCAGAGGCAACCATGGACGCGCCTGCTCAAAGCTCTGCAACGCCGCTCAGGCTGACAGACATCCTTCACCCGGTGATTGCCGGACTCGTTTCGGTGATCGTCAACTACGGCGGCACGTTCATCCTGGTGTTCCAGGCGGCCAAAGTGGCCGGGCTGAGCCCGGAGCTGACGTCGTCGTGGGTCTGGGCGGTGTCGATCGGCGTCGGCCTCAGCGGCCTGGCATTGTCCTGGTACAGCCGCGAGCCGGTCATCACAGCCTGGTCCACGCCAGCCGCCGCGTTCCTGGTCACCGCCCTGGCCAGCGTGCCCTACAGCGAGGCCATAGGTGCCTACCTGCTGTCGGCCGCCGGCTTCGTGGTGCTGGGGCTGAGCGGGTGCTTCGAGCGCCTGGTGCGTGTCGTGCCCGGCGGCATTGCCGCCGGCCTGCTGGCCGGCATCCTGCTGCAGTTTGGCATCGGTGCCTTTGCCAGCCTGTCGGTCGACCCCACCCTCGCCGGGCTGCTGATTGCAGCCTATGTGGCCTTCAAACGCTTCACCGCCCGTTACGCCGTGGTCGCCATATTGCTGCTGGGCCTGGGCTACCTGTTGCTGCAGGGGCAAGTGGGCCTGACGACGTTGCGGCTGGAATTCGCCTCACCGGTTTTCACCGCGCCCACCTTCTCCCTCAACGCGGCCCTCAGCGTGGCCCTGCCCTTGTTCCTGATCACCCTCACCGGCCAGTACATGCCCGGCATGCTGGTGCTGCGCAACGATGGTTTCAAGACCAGCGCCAACCCGATTGTCGCCGTCACCGGCATCGGCTCGTTGCTGATGGCGCCCTTCGGTTCACACGCGTTCAACATCGCTGCCATCACCGCGGCCATCTGCACCGGCAAGGAAGCCCATGAAAACCCGGACAAGCGCTGGGTGGCGGGCATCGCTGCCGGTGTCTGCTACATCCTCGTCGGGGTGTTCGGGGTCACGCTGGCGAGTGTCTTCATGGCCCTGCCGGGCACCTTTATCACCACCCTGGCGGGCCTTGCCCTGCTGGGCACCATCGGTGCCAGCCTGGCCAGCGCCCTGGCCGATGCCCGTTCACGCGAATCAGCACTGATCACCTTCCTGGCGGCGGCGGCCAACATCAGCCTGTTGGGCATTGGCGGGGCTTTCTGGGGCCTGGTCATTGGTCTGCTGGCCCATGTTGTGCTGAACGGTCGCTTGCCCGGTTTGCGCGGCGCCTCCCGCTAAACGAGCTTTCCACCACCTTGCCGTGCGCCAGGGGCGCACGCTGTTCAACAGGTATCGACATGCCCCACGCTGGCCCCAAGCTGCTGACCCAAATTGCTGCCGTGCACTTCGTCAGCCACGTGCACATCATGCTGATCCCGGCGCTACTGCCCGTATTGCCCGGCCTGCTGGGCGTGGGCTTCGTAGAGCTGGGCGTAGCCCTGGCGGTGTTCAACATCGTCTCCGCGCTGGTACAGGCCCCGCTGGGTTACGCCGTCGATCACTATGGCGCACGTAAAGTGCTCAAGGCGGGGCTGTTGCTGGGCAGCCTCAGTTTCGTGCTACTGGCGGCCAGCCCCGGGTATGCGGTATTGCTGGTGGCGATGGCCATGGCTGGCCTGGCCAATGGTGTGTACCACCCGGCCGACTATGCGCTGCTGGCCAACGGCATCGAGCCCGCACGCCTGGGGCGGTCGTTCTCTATTCATACCTTTGCCGGTTTCCTCGGTTCAGCCGTTACCCCAGCCGTATTTCTCGGCATCGCCGCGGCGCTCGGCACGCGGGCAGCCCTGGCGGCGGGCGCGGTATTCGGGGTAGCCGCGCTACTGCTGATATCGATACCAGGCAGTGGCGTTTACCGGGTCGCCAGGCCTGCCAACAAACAAGACACAGGCCCGGCCGCAGCAACAGGCCGCGTACGTTTGTTCACCCCCATGATCGGCGTGCTGACGGTGCTGTTCATCCTGCTCAACCTGAGCACCAGTGCCATCGAGAAGTTCTCCGTAGCCGCCCTGGTCCAGGGCCAAGGCCTGACACTGGCCTGGGCCAACGCCGCGCTCACCGCTTTCCTGCTGAGCAGCGCAGCCGGCGTGCTGTGCGGAGGCGCTTTGGCCGACCGTACCCGGCGCCATGGCCTGGTGGCGGCGCTGGCCTTCGCGCTGGCGGCTGCGCTGACCGCTCTGGTGGCACTGGGGCTGCTGCAGGGCTGGGCATTGGTGGTCGTACTGGGCGCCATTGGCTTGCTCACGGGGGTCATCGCCCCATCAAGGGACATGCTGGTCAAGGCAGCGGCGCCACCCGGGGCCGAGGGCAAAACCTTCGGCCTGGTGTCGACCGGGTTCAACATCGGTGGCGCCATCGGGCCGGTAGCGTTCGGCTGGATGCTCGATCAGCGCCTGCCCAACGGGATCTTCATCGCATCGGTGGTGTTCATGTTGCTGACGGTGCTGCTGACCCTGGCACAGGAGACGTATTCAGCCAGAAGGCGCGCGACTGAACAGCTGGCGCGCGCCCTGTAGGCCCGGTGCAGCATTGCCAGGCCAGGGTCAGTCATTCATTGCGCCGGGTTGGCATGCATCACTCGCCCGCCTGCCCCCGGCCGATTGACGAACAGCACATCCAGCACACTGTTGCGCAAACCCTTCAGTGCATTCCAGTTCGCTGACGCATGCATGTATCTGTCGCGCAACAGCCGCTGTTCTTCCTCGCTCAACCCCGCCTGGCCAGTTTCCCCCAAGGCAAAGGCATGCAGTTTTCGGCTGATGCCCGACAACTCATCCGGCAGCCAATGCTCTGCCTGCGCGCCCAACGGCGCAAACGGCACACCCGCGCGCACCGCCAACGCCCGCATCACGCTCAAGTACACCCGGGACAAGTGCCCCGCCACTTGCCGCTCCCGGTACACCGCCGCATAGACCTGCTTTTGCGCCTCGTCCCGATGCCCACCGGCAATCGGCTCCTCCCAGGTCATCACGCGCGGCCTGGGTTCGCCCATATCGGCAAACGCCGAAGCCAGCAAGGCGCTCACCTTGGCATGGACGCGGCACTGCTCGACACGCATGCCTGCGGGCACACGCTGGGACTGAGGTTTACACAGCAGCACCTGCTCCAGGGTGGTTTCCGGGTAACCACCTCCAATGTTCGAGTGCACACCCGGCAGCACGATATCGTGGCCACTGCGTACCAGCGGGAAGTTATGCCGCCGCTCGTCCTCGGCCACCAGTTGCACCACGTGCCGGGCAATACCCGCACCCAGGCCCAGGCGCAGGCCACCGTGGCGGCCGTCTGCAGGGTCGAAGTCACCCTGTAAGGGCGCGATGATCGCCGCCACGGTGTCGAACAGGCCGATAAAGTTGATCGAGGTTTCGCACGCCACCGATAACAGCCCGCCCGCGTCCTCGTGCAGCAGGTTGGCCAGATGCCGCACCGCCGCCGCACCCCGGCTGAAACCGAAAAGATCGAACTCGACCCCTTCCAGCGTTGCCTGCGGATGCGCCCGGCGCCACGCCTGCAGTTGCTCGGCCATCGCCTGCAACGCCTCGGCAACCCGCGCCTCGGCCCCCGTGCGCCCATGCCCGGTGGCCGAGGCGTAGACATGGTCGGCTTCACCCGCCAGCGTGCCCACGCCTTCCACATAGTGCTTCAAGAACGCCTGCGGCCCGTCGGTATTGGCCGCATCAGCCGGATACAACGCATGCAACAGGGCCACATTGCTCAAGGCGTTGCCATAGCTGCCGCCCTTGTCGCCCTGATCACCCATCGTCATGGCATTGTGCTGGTTATTACCGGTGCCATCGAAGAAAACGCCAAACCGCAAGGTGATCGGCGTAAGGTTTGGCGTGCTGGCGCTGGTCATTTTCATCATCGTGCCTCCTGCTTGTCCGAAAAGCACAAGCAGGCGCCAGCACGCCGTCACGGAACATCAGGCAATGGCCAGCCATACGTGGGACATTTCTTTGCCCGCATGCCCGGCTGCAACGATAAATTTACCCGCCGCCATTGGTGGTCGCCCCCCCGGATAGATTAAAGTATCCCCCCTTGCCAAGGCTGCTGCCTCACGCCGCCTCAGGCCCCTACCAGGAACCGTCGCCGATGGAACACCGTGAAGCGCTGATCGCGCTGCGCACTTTTCTTTCTACCCAGATCCTAGGCCAGGAGAAACTGGTCGAACGGCTGTTGATCGTGCTGCTGGCCGACGGCCACATGCTGGTCGAAGGGGCACCGGGCCTGGCCAAGACCAAAGCCATCAAAGAACTCGCAGAAGGCATCGAAGCGCAGTTCCATCGCATCCAGTTCACCCCCGACCTGCTCCCGGCCGACATCACCGGCACGGAGATTTACCGCCCGGAAACCGGCAGCTTCGTGTTCCAGCAGGGGCCTATCTTCCATAACCTGGTGCTGGCCGACGAAATCAACCGCGCACCGGCCAAGGTGCAGTCGGCGCTGCTCGAAGCCATGGCCGAGCGCCAGGTCAGCGTGGGCCGCAGCACCTATGACCTGTCGCCGCTGTTTCTGGTCATGGCCACACAGAACCCGATCGAGCAGGAAGGCACCTACCCGCTGCCCGAAGCCCAGCTCGACCGCTTCCTGATGCATGTAAAAATCGGCTTCCCCGACGCCGCCGTAGAGCGGCGTATCCTGGCGCAGGCCCGGGGTGAAGCCCTAGGCGGCGAGACCAAGCCTGAGCGCCGGGTCAGCCAGCAGGCCATCTTCGCTGCGCGCAAGGAAATCCTTGGCCTGTACATGGCCGACGCAGTGGAGGAATACCTGGTGCAGCTGGTCATGGCCACCCGCACCCCGGCCAAGTTCGACACCGAGCTGGCCGACTGGATCGCCTACGGCGCCAGCCCGCGTGGCTCCATCTCGCTGGACCGCTGCGCGCGTGCCCATGCCTGGCTGGCCGGGCGCGACTTCGTCAGCCCCGAAGACATCCAGGCCGTGCTGTTCGACGTCCTGCGCCACCGCATCATCCTCTCGTTCGAGGCCGAGGCGGCAGGGATCGACCAGGACCGCGTGGTCCAGCGCATCCTCGACGTCGTCGCCGTTGCCTGACCCCATGCCCACTGCGCAGCTGGCCGAACACGGCATCCGCATTGGCCTTGCCGAGCTGATCGACATGCGCCACCGCGTGCGCGAAATCCAGCTGTTTTCCAAGCCCGGCCAGCGCAGCCCGCTGGTCGGCCTGCACCATTCCAGGCTGCGCGGGCGCGGCGTGGACTTCGACCAGGTGCGCGTTTACCAGGCCGGCGATGATGTGCGCAACATCGACTGGCGTGTCACTGCGCGTACCCAGGAGCCGCACACCAAGCTGTTCCACGAAGAACGCGAGCGGCCGATCTTCATCCTCGTCGAACAAAGCCAACGGCTTTTCTTCGGCTCAGGGCTGATGTTCAAGTCCGTGCTGGCGGCCCAGGCGGCGGCGCTGTTCGGCTGGGCAGCGCTGGGCCACAACGACCGCATCGGCGGCTTGGTGTTCGGCGACAACGAACACCACGAGATCAAGCCCCGACGCAGCAAACAGAGCCTGCTGCAACTGCTCAACCGCTTGGCAAAGGTCAACCAGTCACTGCACACCGAAGCCATACCCGGGGCCGACAGCCTCGGCCTGGCCCTGCGCCGCGCCCGCGAAGTGCTACGCCCCGGCAGCCTGGCCATCGTGATCTGCGATGAGCGCTCGCTCAGCGCCCAGGTGGAACAGCACCTGGCCATGCTCTCACGGCATTGCGACCTGCTGTTGCTGCCGGTATCCGACCCGCTCGACCACGCGTTGCCCGCCGCCGGCCTGCTGCGCTTCGCCCAGCGCAGCGCCCAGCTGGAGCTCGACACCCTCGACGCCAACCTGCGCCAGGCCTACCGCCAGCAGGCCGAGGCCCGCATCGAGCGCTGGGAGCTGATGGCGCAAAAGCTGAGGGTGGTCCTGATGCCACTGAGCACGCAAAGCGAAATGATCGAGCAACTGCGCGAGTACCTGAACGCCCAGCGGCCCCGGAGCGCGTCATGAACCCGCTCGACCAGTTGCACCCACTGATCGCCCCGGCACCGGTCAGCCTGTGGCCACCCGCACCAGGCTGGTGGCTGCTGCTGGCCGCCCTGCCACTCCTGGGCTGGGGCCTGTGGCGGCTGCGCCGCTGGCGCCCGGGCAAACGCCGCATCGTGCGCGCCGAACAACCCCTGGACCCGGTACGCCTGGAGGCCTTGGCCGAGCTGGCCCGCCTGCCACGCCCGTATGACGGCGCCCCGGCCGGCGCCTGGCTGCAACAGATCAACGCCCTGCTCAAACGCCTGTGCCGCAACCACTACCCAGGCGCCAACAGCCACACCCTCAACGGCCGCCAGTGGCTGGCCTTTCTGGATAACCGCTGCCCGGCCGCCGGCCTGACCCGCTGGATGGTACTGGTAGAAGGCGCCTATAAACCCGAGTGCAAGCTCGATGACAAGGCCATCGCCGGGCTCAGCCAAGCCGTCGAAACCTGGATCCGCAAGCATGTTTGAACTGGCCTGGCCGTGGGTCTTCGCCCTGTTGCCGTTGCCATGGCTGGCGCGCCTGCTGCTGCCCGCCGCCGACAGCGGTGAACCGGTGCTCAAGGTGGGCTTCCTCAGCGAGCTGGAAGGCCTGGCCGGGCGCCGCGCACGGCTCAACCTGCCCACCTGGCGCCAGCAGGCACCGTTCGTCGTCATCTGGCTGTTGCTGCTGTGCGCCGCCGCTCGCCCGCAATGGCTGGGCGAACCGGTGCCGATCGCCGCCAGCGGCCGCGACCTGCTGGTGGCGGTGGACGTGTCCGGGTCGATGGACTTCCCCGACATGCAGTGGAAGAACGAGGACATCAGCCGCCTCGACCTGGTCAAGGCGCTGATGGGCGACTTCCTGCAAGACCGTGAAGGCGACCGTGTGGGCCTGATCCTGTTCGGCAGCCAGGCCTACCTGCAGGCGCCGCTCACCTTTGACCGGCGCACCGTGCGCACCTTCCTCATCGAGGCGCAGATCGGCATCGCCGGCAAGAACACCGCCATCGGCGACGCCATTGGCCTGGCGGTCAAACGGCTGCGCGAACGCCCGGCACAAAGCCGGGTGCTGGTGCTGATCACGGACGGTGCCAACAACGGCGGGCAGATTCACCCGCTGACAGCCGCCCGCCTGGCGGCCCAGGAAGGCGTGCGCATCTACACCATCGGTATCGGCGCCAACCCCGAAGCCAGTGGCACACCAGGCCTGCTCGGCCTCAACCCGAGCCTGGACCTGGACGAAGCCGCGCTCAAGGAAATTGCCGACATCACCCACGGCGCCTACTTCCGCGCCCATGACGGCGCCGAACTGGACGCTATCGGCGATACCCTCGACCAACTGGAGCCCGTGGCCCAGCAACCGACCCAGGCACGCACAGCCCAGGCCCTGTACGCCTGGCCCCTGGCGCTGGCGCTGCTGCTCAGCGTGCTGCTGGTGGTAGCCGTGCAGTGGCCTGACAACCTGTTGCAGCGCCTGCTGCGCAAGCCGCGCTTCCTGCAGCCGCACCCGGAATGGCGCCAGCGCTTGAAGCGCCTGCGTTTAAGGAGGCGGCGATGATCGACTTGTGGCCCCAATGGCTGCGCCCGCTCTGGCTGCTGGCGGTTCCCGTGCTCGGCTGGCTGCTGTACAAGCTGTGGCACCGGCGCAAGCGTGCCGGGCGCTGGCAGATGATTCTGCCGCCCGCCTTCCATGGTGTACTGCTGGGTGGCGGCAGCGGCAGCACCAGCAAACTGCCGTGGGTGGCGCTGGGCCTCGCCTGGTTACTGGTGATCCTGGCGCTGCTCGGGCCCAGCTGGCAGCGGCTGGAAGAAAGCCGTCAGCGCCCGGCCGACCCCCTGGTGATCCTGCTCGAACTGACCCCGCAAATGCTCGCCGAGGACAGCCCGCCCAACCGCCTGGAACAGGCCCGGCGCAAGATCCTCGACCTGCTTGAACACCGCCGCGACAGCCAGACGGCGCTGGTGGTGTATGCCGGCTCCGCGCACACCCTGGTGCCGCTGTCTGACGACCTGGCCACCACCCGCAACTTGCTCGAGGCCATCGACCCGTCGATCATGCCAAAACCCGGCCAGCGTGCCGACCTGGCCGTGCAAAAAGGCCTGGCGCTGCTGGCCCAGAGCGGCCTCGGCCAAGGCCGCCTGCTGCTGGTAGGCTCGGCACTCAGCGCCGCCGAGCGCCAGGGCATCACCCAGGCCCTCGGCCGCCAGGGCCCAAGCCTGCTGATGCTGGGCATCGGCAGCCGCGAAGGCGCCCCGGTGCGCCAGGCCAATGGCGAATACCTTAAAGACGACCAGGGCGGCATCCTCTTGCCTCGCCTGGACAGTGCCAGCCTGAAGGGTTTTATCAGCGGCACGGGCGGGCGCTACCGGCACGCCCGCATTGACGACCTCGACCTGCGTGGCCTGGGCCTGTTCGACAACCCGCGGAGCGGGCGCAATGACGGCCAGACCCTGCAACTGGACAGCTGGGCCGACCAAGGTTACTGGCTGCTGATTCCGTTGTTGCTGCTGGCCGCCTGCGCTGGCCGGCGCGGCTGGCTGTTCTGCCTGCCGCTGCTGCTGGCCTTGCCGCAGCCTAGCCAGGCTTTCGAGTTCAACGACCTGTGGCTGCGCCCCGACCAGCAAGGCCAGAAGCTGCTGGAGCAAAACCGCCCGGCCAGCGCTGCACGTCACTTCCAGAACCCGCAATGGCGCGGCATGGCCCTGTACCAGGCCGGCGACTATGCCGGGGCCGCCGAGGCATTTTCCCAAGGCGACACTGCAGCAGCCCACTACAATCGAGGCAATGCCCTGGCCCATAGTGGCGAGCTGGACGCCGCCCTGGATGCCTACGAGCAAGCCCTGGAGCGCCAGCCCGACCTGCAGGCCGCGCTGGACAACCAGGCGCTGGTGCAGCAACTGCTGCAGCAACGTGAAGCCAAGGCCGAGGAACAACCGCCCGGCAGCGATGCCCAAGACACGCCCGGCAGCGAAACCGAAGGCAACAGCAGCTCGGCCAGCAGCCCGGCCCAAGGCACACCCGGCGACGACCAACAGGCCAGCCCCGAACAACCCGGCGAAAGCAGCAGCAACAGCCAGGCCGCCCCCGGCAACCAGGCCGGGGGTGACGACAGCGTCATCCAGCCGCCACAGCGCCCGGTGTCGACCAGCCTCGACGGCGAACAGCGCCAAGCCCTGGAGCAATGGCTGCGGGAAATTCCCGACAACCCGGCAGAGCTGCTGCGACGCAAATTCTGGTATGAACAGCAATTGCATCAGGAAAAATCACGATGAGTCGCTTCGGCGTCTTTCTCCTCACCCTGCTATGGGCCGTAATGGCCCAGGCCGAACCGCTGCTGCAGGCCAGCGTCGACCGCACCCGCCTGGAAGCGGGCGAAAGCCTGGAACTGACCCTGGAAAGCCAGGACGTCACCCAGTTCGGCAAGCCTGACCTGCGCGCCCTGGAAGGTGACTTCGAAGTGCGCGGCACGCGCCAGTTGAACAGCCTGCACACCCTGGACGGCGAAACCCGCGCCAGCACCCGCTGGATCATCACCCTGCTGCCACGGCGCAGCGGTAGCCTGCGCATCCCCGAGCTGCAGCTGGGCCAGTCACACAGCCAAGCCATCGAATTGCAAGTGCTGCAGGCCGATGCCAGCCGCCAGGACAACGCTCAGGTCTTCATCGAAGCGACCCTCGACAGCCATGACGTCTATGTCCAGGCCCAAGCCGTGCTGACCCTGCGCATCTACCACTCGGTAGCGCTGTACGACGACAGCAGCCTCAGCCCCCTGCAACTGGAGAACGCCAAGGTCGAGCCGTTGGGCGAGTCGCGCACGTATGAAAAGGAAATCAACGGCGTGCGTCACGGTGTGATCGAAACCCGCTATGCGGTGTATGCCCAGCAAAGCGGCAACCTCGACATCCCGCCACTGACGTTCACCGCCACGGCAGCCGCCAGCAGCGACGAAGCAGCACAGGCCAATGGCACGGCCCGCGCCGGCCACCAGGTGCAGGTCAGCTCGCTGCCCTTGCGCCTCACGGTACGGCCGATTCCGGCAGCCTGGCCGGCTGGCTTGCCGTGGCTGCCCGCCAGCAGCCTGACCCTGGAAGAGCACTGGAGCCCCGACCCCAGCAGCCAGCAGGTACAGATTGGCGACTCGCTGACGCGCAACATCACCTTGCGTGCCGAAGGCTTGTCCAGCACCCAACTGCCGCCGCTGCCGGCCACAGAAATCATCGGCCTGCGCCGCTACCCTGACCAGCCGATGCTGCGCAACGAAATCAGCGAACGGGGCATGACCGCCAACCGCGAAGAGCGCGAGGCCCTGGTGCCGACTCACAGCGGCACGCTGGCCTTGCCGGCGCTGGAAGTGGCCTGGTGGAACACCCGCGAAGACCACCTGGAGCACAGCAGCCTGCCGGCGCGCACGCTGAACGTGCTGGACAACCCGGCACTGAGCGCCGACACCCCGGTGGGCGACAACAGCAGCGCCAGCACCCTGCTGTGGCCCTGGCAGCTGTCCACACTGGTGTTCGCCCTGACCACTGTGCTTGGCTTTGCCCTGTGGTGGCGCGCCCGTTCGCGGCCAGCGGTGCTGCGCACGGCACAGAACGGGCCAAGCCCACGCACCTTGCTGGACGACCTCAAGCGCGCATGCCAGGCCAACGACCCCCAGGCTACGCGCCAGGCGCTGGATGCCTGGGCCCGGCAGCAACCGGAAACCCTGGCCGAGATGGCGGCGCGCTTCGTGCCGTTGTCGGATGCGCTGGATGGTTTGAACGGGGCGTTGTACAGCGAGAGCGGGCAGTATTGGCAGGGGGAGGATTTGTGGCGGGCGATTGGTACCATTCCGCCAGCTGAGCAGGTGTTGCTGCCGGCGGGCGAGAACGGCAGCTTGCCGCCGCTCTATCCCAAGTGATGCGCAGTGGCTGATTGCGAATTTTCAGCTCATGGCCGCCCCTGACAATACTTGCCGAATGTACCAGCCGAGTCAGATGAACCGCTGCCCCTCGAACGGGTTCCAGCTCTGCTGCCCTTTGGCCTGCTTCAGGTAATAGGCCCGGTTGGTCAGGAAGCTGTACAGAAACGCAAACCCCATGCTGATACCGTTATCCAGAGGACGCGGGATTTCGCTGCCCGTCGCCACCTCATAGACGCTCAGCAGCAGCCCGATGCCGATGATGATGGCCAGCATGACCAGGTTCTTCTTCCACAGCCCCAGCACGAACCAATAGATCGGGCCGAAGAAAAAGGCTATGAAATTGTTGTTGATCAGCAACTTCTTCCCGAATGGCAAGGCGCGGAATGCGGCTTTGTATGACTCGGAGGTGGGGGCGCCGTACTGATCGAAGAAGGCGAAACGCTCCCGCCATTTTGGCTTGAGGTTATCCGGGGAAGATTGGGTCTGAGGGATGCCTTCCATTGGTGACTCCTGTGATTGTCGTCCGTGGGTTTCGAATAGCCGTGATCATGGCCGTTTCGGAGGGTAGATCAGCCTACTTTTGAGGGCAAGCTTGATCCCTGGTACAAAGCGAGAGCCAGCTCACAGAACGTTCAAGGCGGAAGTGGCCGAGCGTGTGCTCGCTGCTTTGCCGCGACACGTCTTGTGGGGCAAACCGAGATGAGCGACACCCTGCTATCAATGTCAGCTTTTCATGGAACCAACGTGGCAACCCGCGTCAACGCCTGGAGTCGCAGGACGCTACCGCGATAAGCCAATGCCATCCATGAACAAGGGGTTTAATGCGCGGGCTTGCCTGCAGGACAACCAGCACCGTACGCCGATGAGATCAAGCGCTGAACTTTCGGGCCGCACAGCGCCCCCGTGCTTGGGTTACCATACCGCCCTTGCGCAACACCCATCACCCAAGCCAAGCCCTCGCTTGCTCGACTCGACACCAACAGGTCATCCATGCGTCTGTTTCATACCTCCGACTGGCACCTGGGCCAAAGCCTGCACGGCCAGGAACGCGACTTCGAACACGCCTGCTTCCTCGACTGGCTGCTCGGCCAGCTGCGCCTGCGCCAGCCGGATGCGCTGCTGATTGCGGGCGACATCTTCGACACCGTCAACCCACCCGTCAAAGCCCAGGAACGCCTCTACGACTTCATCGTCCAGGCCCATGAGCAACAGCCCAAGCTGGACATTGTGATGATCGCCGGCAACCACGACTCCGGTTCGCGCATCGAGCTGCCCGCCGCACTCATGCGCCGCCTGCGCACCCATGCGTTGGGCCGTGTGCACTGGCTGGACGAGGGTCAGCTGGATGCCGAGCGCCTGTTGATTCCGCTGACCAACGGCCGGGGCAAGGTCGCTGCCTGGTGCCTGGCCCTGCCCTTCCTGCGGCCGGCCGAAGTCACCGGCCCGCAGCTGGGTGACGATTACCTGCAAGGCATCACCCAGGTGCACCAGCAAC
This sequence comes from Pseudomonas sp. USTB-Z, assembly GCF_019691255.1. Classification (NCBI taxonomy): domain Bacteria; kingdom Pseudomonadati; phylum Pseudomonadota; class Gammaproteobacteria; order Pseudomonadales; family Pseudomonadaceae; genus Pseudomonas; species Pseudomonas sp. USTB-Z. The sequence goes on along the minus strand of NZ_JAECZP010000020.1, from coordinate 49,719 downwards.
TGATCGCCGCCGCCCTGAAGAAACGCAAGAAAGACCAGGCGCTGATCGCCATCAGCCACGCGCACATGGCCGGTGGCGCGGTGTCGGAAGACTCCGAACGCAGCCTGATCATCGGCAACGCCGAGGCGCTGCCGGCCAAGCTGTTCGACAAGGCTATCAGCTACGTCGCCCTGGGCCATCTGCACAAACCGCAGAAGGTCAACCGCGAAGAACGCATCCGCTACAGCGGCTCGCCAATCCCGCTGTCGTTCGCCGAAATCAACTACCCGCACCAGGTCCTGGAAGTGGAGCTGGACGGCAACGGCCTGGTCAGCGTCGAGCCACGCCCCGTACCACGCGCCGTGGCCCTGCAACGGGTGGGCCCGGCACCGCTGGGCGAGCTGTTGCAGCAACTGGCCGACCTGCCCGTGATCGACCTGCTTGAAGACCCCAACCGCCAGCCCTGGCTGGAGGTGCGGGTGATGCTCGACGAGCCGCAACCCGACCTGCGCCAGCAGATCGAAACCGCGCTTGAAGGCAAGGCGGTACGGTTGATCCGCATCAGCGCCGAGTACGCCGGCCGCAACAACGCCGAGGACGATGACCTGGCCTTTGTCGAACTGGCCCAGATGACCCCGCAAGACCTGTTCAGCCGCGCCTGGGAGCAAGCCTACGGCAACCCCGCCGACGAGCAGGCGCTGGCCGACTTCGCCCTGCTGTTGCAGGACGTGCAGCAGGAAGAGGAACAGCCATGAAGATTCTCGCCATCCGCCTGAAGAACCTGGCATCGCTGGCCGGCCCGATCGACATCGATTTCACCGCAGAACCGTTGGCCAGCGCTGGCCTGTTCGCTATCACCGGGCCTACCGGTGCTGGCAAGAGCACCTTGCTTGACGCCCTGTGCCTGGCGCTGTTCGGCACCGTGCCGCGCCTCAATGCCATTGGCCGTGAGGCCAAGGTGCCGGACGCCGACGGCGACATCCCCACCTCCGACCCGCGCAACCTGCTGCGCCGTGGCACCGGCAGCGGGTTTGCCGAGGTCGATTTCGTCGGCATCGACGGCCGCCGCTACCGCGCCCGCTGGGAAGCCAACCGCGCCCGCGACAAGGCCAACGGCAAACTGCAGCACAGCCGTCAAAGCTTCTACGACCTCGACAGCGAGCAAGTGCTCGGCAGTGGCAAGAACGAATACAAGCAACTGGTCGAAGCCCGTTTGGGCCTGAACTTCGAACAGTTCACCCGTGCGGTGATGCTGGCCCAGAGCGAGTTCGGCGCGTTCCTCAAGGCCGACGACAAAGACCGCAGCGAGTTGCTGGAAAAGCTCACCAACACCGCGATCTACACCCGCCTGGGCCAGCGTGCCTTCAGCAAGGCGCGCGAAGCCGGCGAGGCGCACAACACCCTGAAAGAGCGCGCCAGCCACCTGCTGCCGATGGCTGCCGAGGCCCGTGCCGAGCTCGACAAGCGCCTGGAGCAGGCGCAGCAGCAGTTCAAGGCCGACCAGGCCGGCGAGCGCCAGCTGGAGCAGCAACGCAACTGGCTGAATGAACAATGCCAGCTACAGGCCCAACACACCGAAGCCAGCACCACGCTGCAGGCCGCCGAACTGGACTGGCAACAGCTGGCCGAACCACGCCTGGACCTGGCACGCCTGGAGCGCCTGGCCCCACAGCGTCACCAGTTCCACCGCCGACAGGCCCTGAGCGCACAGCTGGCGCCAGTGGCCGCGAAAATGGCCGAACAGCAACAGCAGCAAGCCGAACTGCAGGTGCGCACCCGCGAGCTCGAACAGGCGCTGGACACTGCGCGCCAAGCGCTTGCGGACCGCCAGGCCCAGCACAGCGAGAACGCGCCGCGCCTGCGCCAGGCCTTTGCCGCCCAGGACAGTCTGGCACGCCTGGACCAGGAGCTGGCCGCCCAGCGCAGCATCAGCCAACAGGCCCAACAACAGGTCGCTGACGGCCAGCAGCAACTGCAGCAGCTGGAAGACAACCAGCAGCGCAGCGTGCAGCAACTGGCGCAGATCGACACCGCGCTTGCCGACAGCCAGCACCTGGCGGGCCTGGCCAATGCCTGGCACGCCTACCTGCCGCAACTGAAACAGGTGATGCTGATCGGTGGCCGCCTGACCAAGGGCCGAGAAGAGCTACCCGGCTTGCAGGCCCAGGCCAGCCAGGCCAATGCGCACCTGCAGGCCGAGCGCGATGCCTACGACCTGTTGTTCCGTGAAGCCAAGGCCGAACCCCAGGCCCTGGCCGAACAGATCGACCTGCTCGGCGGCATGCTGCAGGACAACCGCAAACAGCAGCGCGCCGTAGAAGAAATGTCACGCCTGCACGGCCGTGAACAGGAGCTGCGCCAGCAGCTGGATGCCCTGCGCGAACGGCAGCAGCAGGCCATGCTGCAACGCCAGCAACTGATTACCGAAGGCACCGCCGCCAAGGCCGAGCTGGAGGCCGCCGAGCAGGCGTTGATCCTCACCCGTCAACTGCTGGAACGGCAACGCCTGGCACGCAACACCAGCGTCGAAGAACTGCGTGACCAACTGCGTGACGGCGAACCCTGCCCGGTCTGTGGCAGCGCCGAACACCCCTTCCATCAGCCAGAAGCGCTGCTGCAGAGCTTGGGTCGCCATGACCAGGCCGAAGAGCACGCCGCGCAGAAGCAGGTCGAAACGCTCAACAACACGCTGGTGGAGCTGCGTACCCAGCTGGGTGTGGTCAATGCCCAGCTCAAGGACTTTCAGCAGCAACAGCAGCAACTGGGCGAACAGTTGCAACCGCTGGTGGCTCAGGTACAGGCACACAGCCTATGGCCAGCCCTCGCCCCGCAGGACGACAAGGCCCGTAGCACCTGGCTCGACAGCCAGCTGCGTCGCCTGGATGAAGAAATCAGCCAGGACGAGAAACGCCAGAGCGCCCTGCTGGCCCTGCAAAAAGACGCCGCCCGCCTGAACCAGCAATTGCAGGCGGCCCACGACGCCCAGCAACAGGCCCAACGCCATCTGGAGCAACAGCACCAGGCCCTGGCCAACGACGAACAGCTGTTGCAGCAAGGCCTGAACGACCTGGCCGGCGTACTGCCAGAGGAAGCGCTCAAGGCCCTCAACGACGACCCGGCCAATGCCTTCCTCGCCCTCGACCAGCAGATTGCCCAGCGCCTGCAGCAACTGGAACAGCGCAAGGACGAACAGGAAGAACAGCAAGCCCGGCAAGCCCAGCTGGACAAACTGCGCGATCAGCAACAGGCGCGCGTGCAAGGCCTGCAGCAGTTGCAACACACACTCGCGGCCCTCGACGAACAGCGCCAGCAGGCCCAGGCGTCGCTCGGCGAGCTGCTAGGCGAACATGCCAGTGCCGAAGCCTGGCAGCAGCATATGGAAGCCACGCTGGAACAAGCCCGCGCCCTCGATGCCGACACCGCCCAGCGCCTGCAAGATCTGCGCACCCAAGGCGTGCAACTGGCCAGCGAGCTCAAGGCCAATACCCAGCAACAACAGGCACTGGATGCCGAATGCCAACAGTTGCAGGCCCAGATCGCCCAGTGGCGCAGCGAGCATCCGGAACTGGACGATGCCGGCCTCGATCGCCTGCTGGCCATGGATGACGCGCAAGTCAATGAATTGCGCCAGCGTTTGCAAGCCGCGGAAAAAGCCATCGAGCAGGGCCGCGTGCTGCTGCAGGAACGTGAGCAGCGCCTGCAACAACACGCCGCACAAATGACCGTGGACACCTCGGCCGAAGCCTTGGAACACGCCCTGACCGAGCTGCGCGGGCGGCTGGTCAACCATGAGCAGCAGTGCGCCGAATTGCGTGCACAACAGGCCGACGATCAGCGCCGGCAGCAGGCCCACCAGGCGCTGGCGGCAGAAATCGAACAGGCCCACCAGCAGTGGCAACGCTGGGCCCGCCTCAATGCCCTGATCGGTTCGGCCTCCGGTGATGTGTTCCGCAAGATCGCCCAAGGCTACAACCTTGATCTGCTGCTGCACCACGCCAACGCCCAGCTACGTCAGCTGGCCCGTCGCTACCGCCTCAAGCGCGGCGGCAGCGCCCTTGGCCTGCTGGTACTGGACACCGAGATGGGCGACGAACTGCGTTCGGTGCACTCGTTGTCGGGCGGGGAAACCTTCCTGGTGTCGCTGGCCCTGGCGCTGGGCCTGGCGTCGATGGCGTCCAGCACCTTGCGTATCGAGTCGCTGTTCATCGACGAAGGCTTCGGCAGCCTCGACCCCGAGTCGCTGCAACTGGCAATGAACGCCCTCGACGGCTTGCAAGCCCAGGGCCGCAAAGTGGCGGTGATTTCCCACGTACAGGAAATGCACGAGCGCATCCCGGTCCAGATCCAGGTGCGGCGCCAGGGTAATGGCCTCAGTGACGTGGAGGTGTGCGGGTGATCCTCTACTCGTTCCGCCGCTGCCCATGGGCCATGCGTGCGCGCCTGGCCCTGCGCTATGCCGGCTGCGAGGTGGAAATTTGCGAGGTGGCGATGAAGAACAAGCCGGCAGAGCTGCTGGCCTTGTCGCCCAAGGGCACGGTACCGGTGCTGGATACCGGTGCCGAGGTACTGGAAGAGAGCCTGGACATCATGCGCTGGGCGCTGACGCAAAACGACCCGCAGGATTGGCGGCTACAGGCCAACCCTGCGGCTGCGCAGCAGGCTGAAACGCTGATTGCGCGCAATGACACCACGTTCAAGGCGCACGTGAACCTGTACAAGTATGCCGAACGTTACCCGGAGCATTCCCGCGAGCATTACCGCCAGCAGGCCGAGGCCTGGCTGGCGGAGCTCGAAGGCTTGCTGGTGGGGCGGGCTTACCTGCTGGCCGACCACCCGAGCATGGCCGATGCCGCGTTGCTGCCCCTGATGCGCCAGTTTGCCGGGGTCGAACCGCAGTGGTTCGCCGAGGCGGCTTATCCGCGTGTGCGGAGCTGGCTGGAGGGGTGGCTGGCTTCGGAACTGTTCAGGTCAGTGATGGCCAAATGAGTTCACGCGATACCTTGTAGGAGCGGCCTTGTGTCACGACGCAGGCCGCTCCTACAGGACACCGCACAAGGCTCAGTGGTGGTGCTTGCCACTCAGGGCCGCATGGAAATGGGCGCTCTGGCGCAGGTACTGCTCGGTGTAGCTGTGGGTGGCAGAAGCCTTGCTGCTGTCGGCATGGGCATGCGCTGGCAGGACGACCGATGCGGAAATGGCGGATGCGGCAATAACCGGGAAGAGATTGAAGTTCATCTGGGCTGACCTCGACGGCGGTGGTTTGACGGTGGCCCTTTTGGGCCTTGGGTCAAACTTACGCCGCCGAGGCCGCACGCAAAAATTCATTGCAGCAGTACCGATTATCACGCTGATCGATATCACTCGATGAACTTGAGGTCCGAGGGTGCATCCTGCTTCAGCGTCTGCATCGTCTCCAGCAGCTTGCCACTGCGCGGATCGCGACGTATCACCACGATCTGGTTGCTCTTCTGGTTGGCCACCAGCAGGAAGTTGTCACTCGGGTCCAGGGCAAACTCCCGAGGGTGATCACCTTCTACCGGGCGACGCTGCAGGAACGTCAACTGGCCGTCCTGCTTGCCCACGCTGAACGCCACAATTTCATTGGCTGTGCCACGGTTGCTCACGTACAGGAAGCGCCCGTCCGCCGACAGGTGCAAGCCACCTGCCGCCTTCGCTGCGGCCTCCTGGCGCTCGGTCAGGGGTAAGCGCTGGCGTTCAACCAGGTTGCCGTCCTGCACATCGAACATCACCACCTCGGCGTTCATTTCCAGGGTGAGGTAGGCGTGCCGGCCCTTGGCGTCGAACAGCAAGTGACGCGGACCGCTGCCCGGCGGCAAGGCCACGGACGCAGGTATCGCCGCTGTCAGCGGGTGGTCCGCACTGGCACCGTCGTAGCGGTAGATAAACACCTTGTCGGCACCCAGGTCGCTGGCATACAGGTGCTGGCCATCCGACGACAGCACCAGCGAATGCACGTGGGCGCCGGCCTGACGCTCAGGGTTGACCCCGCTCGCCTTATGCCGGGCCTGTTGCACCACGGGCTTGAGCGTGCCGTCCTTGGCCACCGGGATCACCACCAGGCTGCCACCGGGGTCGGGGTTGACCGCGTAGTTGGCCACGAACAGGTAGCGCTGGTCACGGCTGAGGCTGGCGTGGGTGGGCTCGTCGCCCTGGGTGACCACTTGGTTGAGCGGCTTGATTTCGCCTTTGCTGCTGATGCTGAAACTGCTGGCATGGCCCTGCGGGGTCTCATTCACCGCGAACAGCTGACGCTGGTCGGCCGACAGCACCAGCCACGAAGGGCTGACGCTTTTCACCACCTGCAGAGGTGTGGGGCCGATTTGGCCGGCCTTGTCGTCGAAATGGTAGCGGTAGATACCCTGGCTGGCGCCATCGGTGTAGCTGCCCACCAGCAAGGTGGCAGCGTGGGCAGAGATTGTCAGGCTCATCAGGCTAGCGGTCAGCAGGCTCGTCCAGGTCCGGTTCATCTTGGTCATCATCCGGGGCACGAAAGGCACTCATACAGATTAGCCGATGCTCGCCGTTGGCATCGTTGAGTTGCCATTCATCTCCGGTGGCGATAGCGGCGGCGACTTGTTCGGGGGTGAAGGACCAGCGGCGAAGCTGGCGGCCGTCCATGCATTCGACGGTGAGACCGGATGCGTCGGCGGTGAAATCGAAGGCGTGCAGGCCGTCAATCAAGAGCATGTCGCAGGACTGCAGGGCGGTGGCGAGGGGGGACATGGGGGTACCTGTGGAAGATGTGGCGGCATTATAACCCTGGTGCTGCTTTGCAGCCCAATCGCGACACAAGGCTGCTTCTACAAGGGCACGCGAACCTAGTGGAGGAGCGGCCTTGTGTCGCGATTGGGCCGCAATGCGGCCCCCTTGCGATTCAATGGGCGAAAATCGAGCCCCCCTCCTTGCCCACCATCTTCTCCGGCTTGATCAGGAACCGTGCCAGCGCCGGCAGCAGCCACAGCGCGCCAAACATGTTCCACAGCAGCATGAAGGTCAGCATCAGCCCCATATCAGCCTGGAACTTGATTGCCGAGAAGATCCAGGTGCACACGCCGATGGCCAGGCACAAGCCAGTGAACAACACGGCTTTACCCGTCGAGCGCAGGGTCTGGTAATAGGCCTCCTGCAACGGCAGCCCCGCACGCAGGAAGCTCTCCAGCCGGCTGTAGATGTAGATGCCGTAATCCACGCCAATCCCCACCCCCAGCGCCACCACCGGCAAGGTCGCCACCTTCACCCCGATGCCCATATAGGCCATCAGCGCGTTGCCCAGCACCGAGGTCAGCACCAGGGGCAGCACGATGCACAGCGTGGCGGCGAACGAGCGGAAGGTGATCAGGCACATCACTGCCACGCAGATGTACACCAGGATCAGGATGGTCAGTTCGGCCGACTTGATCACTTCGTTGGTCGCTGCCTCGATACCGGCGTTGCCCGCCGCCAGCAGGAACTGCAGGCCTTCCTTGTCATGGCTGTCGGCAAACGCCTTGGCCACGGCGGTGACACGCTCCAGCGTTTCAGCCTTGTGGTCATTGAGGAACACCAGCACGGGTGCCAATGAGCAGTCGCCGTTATAAAGGCCGTCAGCCCGGGCGATGGAGTTGTTGAGGATGTCCGGGTTACGCGACAGGGTTTCCCATTTCAGGCTGCCCTCGTTCATGCCCTTGATCACCTGCTTGGAAACGGTGACCAGGGAAATCGCCGACTGCACGCCAGGGGTGTTTTCCATGGTCCACATCAGCTCGTCGATCGGCGCCATGGTCGAGTGGACCGAGCACTTCTCCGACGGCGTCTTGACCATGATCACCAGCACATCGGAACTGGTCGAGTAGTTGCTGATGATGAAGTTGTTGTCCTGGTTGTAGCGTGAGTCGGGGCGCAGCTCCGGTGCGCCCTGGTCGAGGTCGCCGATCTTCAGGTTCTGGCTGTACCACAAGCCCCCGGCGAAGGCGAGCAGCGCCAGCACCACCGACACCGGCGCCACCTTGGCACTGGCGAAGTTCGACAACAGGCGCCAGAACGGGTGCTCGCGGGTCGCGTCTTTCTTGCTGCGTTCGATGGCCTTCTTGCTGATGCCCACGTAGGAGATGGCCACCGGCAACAGGATCAGGTTGGTGAACACGATCACCGCCACGCCAATGGAAGCGCCAATGGCCAGTTCGCGAATCACCCCGATGTCGATGATCAGCAGGGTAATGAAGCCCACCGCGTCGGCAAGGATGGCGATCATTCCCGGCAGGAACAACTGACGGAAAGTGCGCCGGGCAGCGGTAAGGGCGTTGTCGGCGTCACTCGACTGCAGGGCGATGCCGTTGATCTTCTGCACCCCGTGGGAAATGCCGATGGCGAAGATCAGGAACGGCACCAGCATCGAGTACGGGTCCAGGCCAAAGCCCACCGCATGCATCAGCCCCAGCTGCCAGACTACCGCCACCAGCGTGGTGATGAGCACGGCGACAGTGCTGCGGATGCACCAGGTAAACCAGTACAACAGCACCCAGGTGATCACCAGGGCAACGCCGAAGAACATCGCCACCATCACCAGGCCATCGATCAGGTCACCGACCTTCTTGGCAAAGCCGACGATGTGGATTTTTACATTGGGGTTCTGCGCCTGGAACTTGTCACGGATCTTCTCTTCCAGCAGGTGAGAGAACTGCTGGTAGTCCAGCTTCACCTGTTTGCCCGGGTCCTGCGGGTCGGGGTAGCTCTCCAGCAGCGGCACGTCGACGATGCTGGACTTGAAGTTGTTGCCTACCAGACGCCCCACCTGGCCTGACTTGAGCACGTTGTCGCGCAGGGTATCGAGGCTGTCCTGCGACCCGTTGTAGGTGTTAGGGATGACCTCGCCACCGGAAAACCCCTCTTCGGTGACCTCGCTCCAGCGCACGCTGGGGCTCCACAGTGACTTCAGCCCGGCCCGATCGACACCCGGGATGTAGAACACTTCGTCATGGATCTGACGCAGGGTCTCCATGTAGTCCTTGTCGAAGATGTCACCGTTCACCGCCTCCACCGAGATGCGCACGGTGTTGCCGAGGTTGGCCAGGTCGTTGCGGTGCTCCATCATCTGCTCGATGAACGGATGCTGCAGCGGGATCATCTTCTCGAAGCTGGTGGAGGGGCGAATCTGCGTGGCCTGCCAGAACAGGAAAATGCTGACCAGCACGCACAGGGCGATGACCACTGGGCGGTTGTTGAAGATCAGGCGTTCGAGCAGCGTGGCTTTATCCTGGTGATGCGGGTGCATGGCAATGCTCTCCCTGCTGGTCATGGGCGCACCTCCCGGGCCGCCTGATCAGCCCCTTCGGCGCTGGCCAGGTGCACACCCCCCTGCCCCACCAGCAGCAGGCCGCCGTTGGCCAGGCCACTGACGCCGGCCAGGGCCAGGCGGTCGGCACGGTTGTACACGCTGAAGGTCTGGCCGTCGTCCGTGCTGCGCAGCACGCTGCCACCATTGCCGACCAGCACCAGGCTGCCATCATCGACAAGCGTAGCGCCTGCCAGGCCGAACTCCAGGGTACCGCGCGCGGCCTTGAGTTCGATCGGCTGCCAGCTGTCACCGAAGTCGCTGGAGCGGAACAGGTTGCCGCGAAGGCCGTAGGCCAGCAGGGTCTGCGGCCTGGCGGTGCCGATCACGCCGAACAACGAGCCCTCGTAGGGGCCCTGGACCTTGGCCCAGGTCTGGCCGTTGTCGGTGGAGCGGAACATGCCGCCCTGCTCACCCACGATGAACAGGCCGGCATCGCGCACGTGGGCGATACCGTTCAGGTGCAGCTGGTCCGGGTTGTCCAGCCGCTCGGCCACATCCTGCCAGTGCTGCCCACCATCGGTGGTTTCCAGCAAGGCACCATAGGCCCCCACGGCAAAGCCGTGCTGAGCGTCAAGGAAGGAGACATCGAGCAAGGGCGCTTCACGGGCGAGGTCTTCGAACTGCTTGCTCCAGGTGGCGCCGCCGTCGCTGCTGGCGAGGATCTGCGCGTCATGGCCGACGGCCCAGCCACGCTTGTCGTCGAGGAAAAACACGGCAGTGAGCAATTGCCGGGTGGGTACCCGGGCCTGGGTCCAGGTACTGCCTTGGTCGTCGGAGAACAGAATGTGGCCGCGATCACCCACCACCACCAGGCGCTTGCCGGCATGGGTGGCGTCGATCAACAGGCTTTGGCTGGCCTTGGCCGATTCGGTGGAGTATTCGTCGGCGGCCGCGGCCTGGGCGCTGTCTGCCCACACCCCCAATGCCAATGCCAGCATCGCGCTGGCTGCCCATGGCCAGGCACCACGCCTGGCTGGCGTACGTAACTGTTCCCTCATGACTGCCCCCTTGTTGTGTTCTTTTTGGTGGGTCAATGCATTGCAGGCTTTGCAAAAAGCCTGATCTAGAGGCCTGCAATCGCTTGAGGGGATCGTAGCGGGGATGTTTGCGGGAAGACAACGGGCGGGGTGTTATGTTTTGTTGTCGGCCGGGGAAAGCCGGGGCCGCTGGGCGGCCCTTCGCGGGTAAACCCGCTCCTACAAGGTTACGCCCCCCTGTAGGAGCGGGTTCACCCGCGAAGGGCTGCAAAGCAGCCCCAATTCACAACAATTACGCCAGACTCTTGCTCACAACCTCATACACATCACTGGACAACTCACCCGAAGCCAGAATCCGCTCCAGCTCACCCTTCATCAGCGCCTGACGCGCATCGTCATACTTGCGCCAGCGGGTCAGCGGCGCCAGTTGCCGCGAGGCAATCTGCGGATTCAGCGCATTCAGCTCGATCACCAGGTCCGCCAGGAAGCGATACCCGGAGCCATCGGCAGCATGGAAGTTGACCAGGTTCTGCCCGGCAAAGGCACCGATCAGCGCACGCACCTTGTTCGGGTTCTTCAGGGTAAAGGCCGGGTGCTGCATCAACGCCTTGACCCGCGCCAGCCCGCCCGGCAGCGTGCTGGCCGCCTGCACGCTGAACCATTGGTCCATGACCAGCGGGTTGTCCTTGAAGTGCTCGGCAAATGCCGCCAGCGCTTTGGCGCGCTCGGCCTCGAACGGCGAGTTGACCAGTACCGCCAGCGCGGTAAGGCGCTCGGTCATGTTGTCGCAGTGCTCGAACTGCTCCAGGGTCGCGTCCAGCACCTGTTGCTTGCCACTCTGCATCAGGTACGACAGCGCGATGTTCTGCAGGCTGCGGCGGGCAAAGTGCTCGGCCGAGGCCACATAGGCAGTGCTGCGCGACACTGCACGGTGGGCCTGGTAACGCGCCCACAGGGCGTCGAACAGGTGTTCGGCGATCTGCTGGCGTGCGAACTCGCGGGCGGCGTGGATGGCGTCGACGTCGGCCACCTGGCTGATCTCGGTAAGGTACGCCTCACCTGGCAGCGAGAGCATTTCGGCCACCATGGCCGGGTCCAGCGATTCGTTGCCCAGCACAGTGCCCAGGGCGGTGATCAGGCGCTGGTCGAGCTTCAGGGCTTCACCGCGTTGATGCTGGCCGATCAGTTCCTGCAGTACCTGCACCGACAGCTGCTGGCCCGCTTCCCAGCGGTTGAAGCCGTCGCTGTCGTGCTGCATCAGGAACATCAGCTGGTCGCGGTCATACGGGAAGCTCAGCTTCACCGGGGCGCTGAAGCCACGCAGCAGCGACGGCAGCGGCTTGGCCTGAATGCCCTGGAAGGTGAAGGTTTGCTCGGCCTCGGTCACCGACAGCACGCGGCTGGTCCCTTGAGCGGCCTCTTCGCCCGCCAACTGCAGCGGCAGATCGTTGCCGGCGGCATCCAGCAGGCCCAGCTCCACCGGGATCACGAACGGCAGTTTCTCGGCCTTGTCCGGGGTCTGCGGGCAGCTCTGGCGGAACGTCAGGCTGTAGGTCTGCGCGGCGGCGTCATACGCCTCGCTGACCTCCAGACGCGGGGTACCCGCCTGGCTGTACCAGCGCTTGAACTGGGTAAAGTCGACGCCATTGGCGTCTTCCATGGCCTTGATGAAGTCGTCGGTGGTTACCGCCTGGCCATCGTGACGTTCAAAGTACAGGTCGCTGCCTTTACGGAAGCCTTCGGTACCCAACAGGGTGCGGACCATGCGCACCACTTCGGCGCCCTTCTCGTAGACGGTCAGGGTGTAGAAGTTGGAGATTTCGATGAAGCTGTCCGGGCGCACCGGGTGGGCCATGGGGCCGGCGTCTTCGGCGAACTGGTGGGTGCGCAGGTAGGCGACGTCTTCGATGCGCTTGACCGTGCGCGAGTTCATGTCGGCACTGAACTCGGCATCGCGGAACACCGTGAAGCCTTCCTTCAGCGACAGCTGGAACCAGTCACGGCAGGTGACACGGTTGCCCGACCAGTTGTGGAAATACTCGTGAGCGACCACCCCTTCGACGCGCTGGTGCGCAGCATCGGTGGCGGTTTCGGCGCGGGCCAGCACACAGCTGGAGTTGAAGATGTTCAGGCCCTTGTTTTCCATGGCGCCCATGTTGAAGTCATTGACCGCAACAATCATGAAGATGTCCAGGTCGTACTCGCGGCCATAGACTTCTTCGTCCCAGCGCATGGACTTTTTCAGGCTGACCATGGCGTGGTCGCACTTGTCGATATTCTCGGGCTCGACGTAGATGCGCAGGGTCACCTCACGGCCGGACTGGCGGGTGAAGCTGTCTTCAACGCACCACAGGTCACCGGCCACCAGGGCGAACAGGTAGGCCGGCTTCATGAACGGGTCTTCCCAGGTCGCCCAGTGACGGCCGTCTTCGGCCGGGCCGCTGCCGATCGGGTTGCCGTTCGACAGCAAGACCGGGTAGCGATGCTGCTCGGCGATGACCGTGGTGGTGAAGGTGCTCATCACGTCCGGGCGGTCGAGGTAGTAGGTAATCTTGCGGAAGCCCTCGGCCTCGCACTGGGTGCAGAACATCTTGCCCGACTTGTACAGGCCTTCCAGGGCGGTGTTGCTTTCCGGGTGGATCTTCACGCTGGTGTCGAGGGTGAACCGCTCGGCCTTGGGCTGAATGGTCAGGCTGTCGGCGTCGAGCCGGTAGTCGCCTGGCTGCAATTCCTGGTCATCCAGGGAGGCGCGCAGCAGTTCCAGCTGCTGGCCATCGAGTTCCAGTGGCGGCAGGCCGGCACCGCGTGCCGGGTTGCGGCGCATGACCAGTTGCGCGTGAACCAGCGTGTGGTCCTCGAACAGCTCGAAGGTCAGGTGCGTCTCGTCGATCAGGTACTCCGGCGCCTGGTAATCCTTGAGGTAGATCACTTGCGGTTGTTCGGTACGCATGTGCAGGTCCTTTTTACTGGAGCACGGCCAACTGGTAGGCCGTGTACTTGCGAATATTGATCACACCGGTGTCGAAGATCAGGTACTGGCCCTTGATGCCCAGCAGCGTGCCCTCGGCCACCGGGTCCTTGTCGAGGTTGAAGCTGACAATCTTCTTCGGGTACGCCTCGACCGGGTAGTTCATCTGCACCACTTCGGCGTCCGGCAGCGGCTGGATCGCCTGCAGGCCAAAGCGCCCCTGCAGTTCGCGCAGGCCGTCGGCGCAGGCTTCGAAGACCTGCTCCCGGATGGCCGGCAGGTCGAGCACCTCGGCATCGCCCTTGAGCAGCGCGCGCCAGTTGGTACGGTCCGGCACCTGGCTGCGCAGCACGTCTTCAACCAGGCCCGATTGCTGCCGGGTGGCCACGCGCATGATCGGCAACGCCTGGCTGGCGCCCTGGTCGAGCCAGCGGGTGGGCAGCTGGGTGGCACGGGTGATGCCGACCTTGATCCCCGACGAATTGGCCAGGTAGACGACGTGGTCGGTCATGCAGAACTGTTCGCCCCACGACGGCTCCCGGCAGGTGCCGGCGTCGTAGTGGCATTTTTCCGGGGCCATGATGCACACATCGCACTGGGCCAGCTTGGTCATGCACGGGTAGCAGTAACCCTGGCTGAAGCTGGTCTTGGTGCGCTTGCCGCAATGGCTGCAATGAATGGCGCCGAGGTATTCCAGGCGCAGGCGCTGGCCGATCATGGGGTTGACCGGCACCTGCGTGTCATCCAGGCGGAAGCTGTACTGCACCACCGGTGCCTGCAGGCTTACCGCCATCTTGCTCAACGAGCCACGCGCGAGTTCGATCAATGTACCGAGTCCGACTTGAACAGAATGTTGGCGATGGGCGCGGACTTCGACGCGCATTCCTGAGGGCCCATGTAGCCGGTGCGCTGGTCTTCAGGCAGGTTCTTCATCTCCCAGGCGATGACCGCCTGCAGCGACAGCTCTTTCTGCTCGGCGGTGAGCTTGCGGCCATCGGACCATTTGCCGATTTCCACGGCCAGTTTCAGGCTCTGGTAGATTTCCGGGGTAATGTTTTCAATCATTTGCGCGAAAGTGGACATAGTGTCTCCTGATTCAAGCCGACAGTTTACGCCGGGCCAGCGCCCCACCCAAGAGCCCGGTCAGGCATCCGATGAGCAGCCCGCCGACGTGGGCGGCATTGGCGATCTGGCCAAGGCCGAGCGTGCCGACCACGCCGGTCAGGCATACCACCAGCCAGATCAGCATCATCACCAGCACGCCCTTGGGCAGGTTGAAGTAACGGTCAGGCGCCAGCCACTGGTACAGCCAGATATGCCCGAGCAGGCCGTACAGCACGCCGGACAGACCACCAAACAAGCTCGGCCCACTGGTGTAGTGCTGGGCCAGGTTGGACACCAGGCTGAACAGCAGGGTCAGGCCCAGCAACGCCCACGGGCCCTGGCGCAGTTCGATGCGTTTGCCCAGCTCCCAGTACCACAGGCTGTTCATGGCCAGGTGCAGCACGCCGAAATGCAGCAGCATGGGTGATACCAGGCGCCACCACTGGCCTTCATCCAGGGTTTGCGCCAGCGAGGTGAAGTACAGGTAGTCGCCCTGGACACGGAAGTCGAGGAAGGTGAACCAGCTGATGGTGGTGAAGTTGTCACCAAGGCCCGTAAGGCCGGCGACGATGAAGCACAGCAGCAGTGTGAGGGTGGTGATTTTGCAGGCCTTGGCCTGGGCTGCCAGAGAAGGCTGTGTGGGGGCATTCGCGGGTGAACCCGCCCCTACAGGTTCGGCGCTGGCCGGCAGGTCGGCGTTGCCGTCGGGGTAGCGCTGGTAAAGCTGCAGCACATCTTCGGCCAGGGTGTCGGGGGCCCAGAGGACCTGGGCATCGCCCTCCTCGCTGACCCGGTGCGGTACCTGCAGGCGTTGCAACAGGTGGACGAAGCCGCTGAGGTCGACCGACAGCGGCAGGCGCATCACTTCGATAATGTTCATTGGTTGGCCTGTGGGCGGTCGACGTCGACCCAGACGAACTTGTGTGGGTCTATACGGGTTTCATCATCCAGCCGGTAGGCGACCAGCTTGCCGTAGAGCACGGCGCTGTAGTCCAGGCAGGCCAGGTTGGCGCGGATCGGTGCCGGTCGGCCGCTGCGCCAGTAATGCCCGACGAACAGCATCGGCTGGTCTTCGTCATAACGCAGCAAGGCGTTCTTCTGGCTGTGGCTGAGCGGGGTGCTGGCCACTTCCTCGGGCAGGGCATCGGGCTGGAACACGATGTCACCGTAGGTTTTCGGGTCTTCTTCCCAGAACTTGGTGCGGAAGAACGCGCGGGTCAGGCCGTCGCCGCCGGTCAGCGTCAGCCCGTCCGGCAGGCGCATGTCGGTACCGCGCAACAGGCGGTTGCACACCGTGTCGGCAAAACTGCCACTGACCGCCGAGGCCTGGATGAAGTGCTCATCGATGCGTCCGTCGGGGTATTGCCGGCGCAGCGGCTCGATCAGCCGCGGGTCCCAGCAGGCGTGCACCAGACGGAAGCGCCCTGCGTCGATGAACAGCGGCAGCTGGTAGAACCAGTTGACGAAATCGTGCCAATCGCCGGGGTGTTGGGCAAACTGGGTCAGGGTTTCGTCGATCAGCCGGGCATGCCGCGGCGTGTGTTCGCGGACATAGGCCTTGCCGCTGCCAGGCAGCGCCGGGGTGACCCAGCCCAGGGCATTGTATTCGTGGTTGCCCATGATGCAGAACGCCTGGCCGGCTTCGACCATGCCGTGGACGATGTGCAGCGCCTCACGAATGCGTGGCCCGCGGTCGACGATGTCGCCAAGGAACAGTGCCTGACGTCGCGGGTGGCGCCACACGCCAGCCACGCGCTTGTATCCGAGGGCGTCGAGCAGGCGTTCAAGGGTCAGTGCACAGCCGTGCACGTCGCCGATGATGTCAAAACTTCGCGCCGGATCGAGCATCAGTCGTCACTGCTCCCCAGGCGGCTGCCCCAACCCAGTTTGGTGCGGCAGACCTCGTAGTAATTGTGGTCCAGCGGGTGGATCAGGCGCAGCTTTTGCGGCTTTTTGCTGACCGTGATGGTGTCGCCGGGGGCGCACGTGAAGTGGTTCTGGCCGTCACAGGACACCTGCGGGTAGATCTGCAGGTCCTTGGACACCACGATCTTCAGCTCGCTGTTGCCGTCAACCACGATCGGCCGGCCCGACAAGGTGTGCGGGTACATCGGCACGATGACGATGGCATCGAGCTTGGGGTGCATGATCGGGCCACCGGCCGACAGCGCATAGGCGGTGGAGCCGGTGGGGGTGGCGACGATCAGGCCGTCGGCCTTCTGGCTGCAGACGAACTGGCCGTCGATGTAGATCTCGAACTCGATCATGCGCGTGGACTTGCCCGGGTGCAGCACCACGTCGTTCAGCGCATCGCCCTGGCCGATGGCCTCGTGGTGGCGACGCACCTCGGCCTGCAGCAGGAAACGGTTTTCTACCAGGTAGTGGCCGTCGAGCACTTCGGCGACCTTCTGTTCCAGCTCGTCGGGGCGGATGTCGGTGAGAAAACCCAGGTTGCCACGGTTGATACCCAGCACCGGAATGTTGTGCCGGGCCAGCGCGCGGGCAGCGCCCAGCAGGCTGCCGTCGCCGCCGACCACGATGACCAGGTCGCAGACCTCGCCCAGCAGCTTGCGGGTGGACGTCTGCAAGCCATGGCCGGGCAGCACTTCGGCAATGGTGTCCTCGAGGATCACGTGCAGGTGGCGATCGAGGAGGAATTTTTTCAGTCGGCGAATGGTGTCGAGCACCTGCGAGCTGCCAAGGCGACCGATGATACCGATATTGCGAAATTGCTCCATGGGGCTCCTGCGAGGCTCTGCGGCGGGTGACGATGCGCCGATTATGGGCGAAACCACCGGGCAGCGGCAAACCGGCTATGCTCGCAGGATGACGCCATTCGCCCAGCTTCACGACCTGCCCCGACAACTGCAGCACTCTACCGTGCGTGACCTGGCATGGGCCCTGTTGTCGCCGCCCCTGCTCAGCGCCCCGCCCTGCCCCCAGCGACACCCGCTGGCGGGCAGCCTGTGGGCGCAGCAGCCACAACGCCTTGAACAATGGTTGCGGGCCCTGGATGCCGATGACCGACCGTTGCGCGAGTGGCTGGCGCAATTGGGCAGCCGGCGCCTGGGGCATTACTACGAACGCCTGTGGCAATTTGCCCTGGGCCAGGCGCCAGGCATCGAGCTGCTGGCCGCCAACCTGGCGATTCGCGACGGCGGGCGCACCTTGGGCGAGCTCGACGTGGTGTTGCGCGACTGCGACGGCGTGCACCACCTGGAACTGGCGATCAAGCTGTACCTGGGCCCGGAAGGCGCCGGGCACGATCCCCATGCCTGGCTGGGGCCAGGTTGCCATGACCGGCTGGGGACCAAGCTTGCGCACCTGGCGGGGCACCAGTTGCCCATGTCCAAGGGGGCGCACAGCCGTCAGGCGCTGGCCCAGCTAGGGGTGGAGCAGGTGCAGGCGCAAATGTGGCTGGGTGGTTACCTGTTCTATCCACGGCCTGGGCATGCCGAGGCGCCGGAGGGCGCCAACCCGCAACATTTGCGCGGGCGCTGGCTTCGTCGGCGGGACTGGGTGATGGCCGAGGGCGAGCGTTGGCAGCCGCTGCAGCGGCATGCCTGGCTGGCGCCGGCTAGGGTGGCGTCAGGTGAGTGCTGGCAGGCGGAGCAGTTTGCGGCGTGGCTGCATGTGCTGGAGCAGCAGGCACCGGCGCAGTTGCTGGTACGACTGGTGCCTGATGCCGAGGGTGCCTGGCAGGAGGCAGAGCGGGTGTTTTTGGTGGCTGATGACTGGCCGTATCTGCCCGGTAACTGATGTCGCCTGTTCCGGCCCCTTCGCGGGCACGCCCGCTCCCACAGGTACTGCACGGCTTCAAAGACTGTGCAGTACCTGTGGGAGCGGGCGGGCCCGCGAAGAGGCCGGTGGCTGGCAACAGAATTTTCACAGACCCAGCGCAAAGATTCGTTTCTGGTAACCATTACAATGGTACCTGAGCGCCAGCAAGAGCGCCTTTCCGACCTGATGACGAGGACCGATCATGGTTTCATCCAACCCCGCGACCCATTACGCGCGCCTGTCCATCGCCCTGCATTGGCTGATGCTGGTGCTGCTGGCCGCTGTCTATGCGCTCATCGAATTGCGCGGCCTGTTCCCCAAGGACAGCGTCGAACGCAACCTGATGAAGGACCTGCACTTCATGCTCGGGCTCAGCGTGTTCGTGCTGGTCTGGCTGCGTCTGGCCATGCGCCTGAGCCGCCCGACGCCGCCCATCGTGCCAAAACCACCGGCCTGGCAGACTGGCCTGGCGCACCTGATGCACCTGGCACTGTACCTGATGATGATCGGCCTGCCGCTGGCCGGCTGGCTGATCCTCAGCGCCGCCGACAAACCGGTGCCGTTCTTTGGCCTGGAGCTGCCCCATCTGATCGGCCCGAACCCGGACCAGGCCAAGTTCATCAAAGGCTGGCATGAGCGTATTGGCAGCTGGGGCTACTGGCTGATCGGCCTGCATGCACTGGCCGGGCTTTACCACCACTATGTGCAGCGCGACAACACGCTGTTGCGCATGCTGCCTTACAAGTAACCGCGTCGCCCCTGCAGGCCACCTGTGTGTACGAAGATCAGGCGGCTGCCGGGCTTGAACAGCCCGGCAGCGACCTGATCACGCAAGGCCAGCAGAGCCTTGCCGGTATAGAGGGCTTCGAGCGGCACGTCAGTGTGCTGCTCGCAGTCGGCGATAAACGTCAGTAGCGCATCGTCGAATTTTCCGAAACCGCCACGGCAGGCGTCGTGTAGCTGGTAGCCGTGCGTGCCGGCCAGTGCTGCCACCGTCTCCGGCACCCCATGATCCCTGGGTACGGCCAAGGCGCCATGCACGGCATGCGCCCCTGCCTCGGCCATCACCAGGCCGGCCAAGGTAGTCCCCGTTCCGGCAGCCAACCACCAGGCGTCGTAGTCTGACCAGCCCAAGGCCGAGATTTGCGCGCGCGCCTGCTGCATGATCAGCGCGCAGCCCTGCGCACCGGCCAGCCCGCCGCCCCCTTCGGGGATGCAGTGCCAGCCTGGATAGCGCGCCTGCCAGGAAGCCCAAAAGCCTGGCTCGTTGCGCGCACGGTAGCCGCCGTAGCCTAGCCAATGCAGTTTCATGCCCAGCGCCTGCAGGTCACGCACGGTTGGCGTGTCCTGGGCATGGCCGCGTAACAGGCCGACGGTGGCGAAGCCGAAACGCTTGCCGGCAGCGGCCAAGGCGTGCAGGTGGTTGGAATGGTTGCCGCCAAGGCTGATCAGGCCTGGAGCATGGCTGGCGCCGGCCTGTTGCAGGTGGTGGCGTAGCTTGAACCACTTGTTGCCGCTGATCAGCGGGTCAATCAGGTCCAGGCGCAGAATGGCGGCCTGGACCTGGGCTTGCCGCAGCCAGGGCAAGTCCAGAAACTGCAGGGGGGCTGGGGGGAGGTCGAATACATGCATGGATCGCAGTGTACAGGGTAATCCCGCAAGCGCTTGTAATCGATGAGTCACCCCCGCCGAGGCATCACAGTGCCAGGGTGGCTCGACACAGGCATCGATACCCCGGCACAGGCCGTCGTAGGAGCGGGTTCACCCGCGAACACCGGCAAAGCCGGTGCCATCCACCGCGTCACCTGTTTCGCGGGCATGCCCGCTCCCACACGTGCAGGTGTCGGGTTCACGCAGCCCCAACGACCTCAGAGCTCAGCCGCCAACCGCGAGCCTTGGTTGATCGCCCGCTTGGCATCCAGCTCGGCCGCCACATCCGCGCCACCAATCAGGTGCACCGACTGCCCCGCCGCCGCCAGCCCTTCCTGCAGCTCGCGCAGCGGATCTTGCCCGGCACAGATCACCACGTTATCCACCGCCAGCACCTGCGGCTCGCCGCCGTCCACACGAATGTGCAGGCCGGCATCGTCGATAGCCAGATACTCGACGCTGTTGAGCATCTGCACCCCCTTGTTCTTCAACCCGGTGCGGTGAATCCAGCCGGTCGTCTTGCCGAGCCCGTCACCCACCTTGGATTTCTTGCGCTGCAACAGGTACACCTGCCGCGCCGGGGCATGCGGCTCGGCCTTGATCCCGGCCACACCACCTCGCGCCTGAAGGTGGGTATCGATGCCCCACTCTTTCCAGAATGCCGCTCGGTCCTGGCTGGTGGCCACGCCCTCATGTACCAGGTACTCGGACACATCGAAGCCGATACCTCCCGCGCCAATCACGGCCACCGACTTGCCCACAGGCTTGCGCTCGAGCAGCACGTCCAGGTAGCTGAGCACCTTGGCGTGCTCCACGCCCGCAATGGCCGGGGTACGCGGGGCGATGCCGGTAGCCAGGATGATTTCATCAAAGCCGCCGCCCACCAGTGCCTGCACATCCACACGGGTATTCAGGCGCAGGTCGACGCCCGTGCTTTTGACCTTGTTGCGGAAGTAACGCAGCGTTTCGAAGAATTCTTCCTTGCCCGGCACCCGCTTGGCCACGTTGAACTGGCCACCGATCTCGCTGGCGGCGTCAAACAGGGTCACCGCGTGGCCCCGCTCGGCCGCCACGGTGGCCGCCGCCAGGCCAGCCGGGCCGGCGCCGACCACGGCAATGCGCTTCACCGTACGTACAGGCAGGTAGTTGAGTTCGGTCTCGTGGCAGGCACGCGGGTTGACCAGACAGCTGGTCAGTTTGCCGCCGAAGGTGTGGTCCAGGCAGGCCTGGTTGCAGCCGATGCAGGTGTTGATTTCATCCGCGCGACCGGCTGCGGCCTTGTTGACGAAGTCCGGGTCGGCGAGAAACGGTCGGGCCATCGAGACCATGTCCGCATCGCCCTCGGCCAGCACCGCCTCGGCCACCTCCGGGGTGTTGATGCGGTTGGTGGTGATCAGCGGAATGCTCACCACGCCCCGCAACTTGGCGGTGACTTTGCTGAAGGCCGCACGCGGCACTTTGGTGGCGATGGTCGGAATACGCGCCTCGTGCCAACCGATTCCGGTGTTGATCAAGGTAGCGCCGGCCTGCTCGATGGCCTTGGCCAGCAGCTCGATCTCGTCCCAGGTGCTGCCACCCTCGACCAGGTCGAGCATCGACAGGCGGAAGATGATGATGAAGTTCGGCCCTACCGCGCCACGCACCCGGCTGACGATTTCCACTGCCAGGCGCATGCGGTTTTCATAACTGCCGCCCCAGCGGTCGGTGCGGTGGTTGGTGTGGGCGGCCAGGAACTGGTTGATGAAGTAACCTTCCGAACCCATGATTTCGACACCGTCGTAACCGGCACGCTGGGCCAGCACGGCACAATTGACGAAGTCGGCAATCTGCTTCTCGATACCCTCCTCGTCCAGCGCCTTGGGCTTGAACGGGTTGATCGGCGCCTGGATCGCGCTAGGTGCCACCTGGCGTGGGCTGTAGGCGTAGCGCCCGGCATGCAGGATCTGCAGGCAGATCTTGCCACCGGCAGCGTGCACCGCCTCGGTGACGATGCGGTGCTTGTCGGCCTCTTCCTCGGTGCTGAGCTTTGCCGCACCGGAATACACCCCGCCTTCATCATTGGGCGCAATGCCGCCAGTGACCATCAGGCCAACGCCACCGCGGGCGCGCTCGGCAAAGTATGCAGCCATGCGCTCGAAGCCGCCGGGGCGCTCTTCGAGGCCGGTGTGCATCGAGCCCATCAGGGTGCGGTTGCGCAAGGTGGTAAAGCCCAGGTCCAGCGGGGCAAGCAGGTGCGGGTAGCGGTCGGCGGCCATGGAAAGGTCCCCTGATGGCGTGATCACGGATTGCGGGCACCTCACTGGGTGGCGGGCCCCGTCGTTTGTCTGTCAGCGACATTAAACAGCCGTTTGAAAGGGCTCAATGATCGAAACTGACAAGTTATTGATCCTGGCGCACAGCGAGACTGCTGAGGGCTGACGCATAGGCCCGACCGGTATCAATACCCCTACGCTGCCCCCCTTTACTTGCTTGCGGGGCATAGGGGGAGCCTCTTTGCATGCCCGTTCCACCTTGCAACTCATCCCATCGATCGAATCTTTGCGATGTCCTTGCTTGGAGGGGCTCCGAACATCCGGCTGTATTCTCGGCTGAACTGTGACGGGCTCTCATAGCCCACCGTGAACCCGGCCGTGGAAACATCCAGCCCTTCTGAAATCATCAACCTTCGTGCGTGCTGCAGACGCAGTTGTTTCTGGTACTGCAACGGGCTCATCGCGGTGATTGCCTTGAATCGGTGGTGAAGCGTGGAATTACTCAAATTGACATAGCTCGCCAACTCATCGATGTGCAGCGGCTGCGCATAGTTGTTGTTCAACCATTCGATAGCTCTTGTCACCCGGTGGGTCTGGCTGTCGTTGATGGCTATCTCATGTAATCGCTGGCCCTGCTGGCCTTTGAGCAACCGGTAGAATATTTCCCTGAGGGCCAGCGGAGCCAATGCCGGGATATCGGAGGGCACATCCAACAGACGTACCAGTCGCAACATGGCATCAAGCAATGGGGTATCAATCCTGTCCAGATAGAGGCCGCGACGAGATGGCTGGCTGGGTACGCCGATCGGGCTGACGTCGGCAATCAGCTGAGCGATTTCTGCCGGGTCGATATCCAGGCGAATGCAGAAGTAGGGCCTCTCTGGAGAGGCCTCGGTCACTTGCCCAGCCAGAGGCAGTGTCACAGAGACAACCAGATAGTTCAGTTGATCGTAGGTATAGCTTTCATCCCACAACTGGATCTGTTTCCGGCCCTGTACAATTATGCACAATCCCGGTTTATGAACCGTATGGATGACGTCTGTTGGCGTGTCGCTGCGTATGAAATGCAACGGATCAATCGCCGTTTGATAGACGCCGTATGTCGGAGCAAAACGTTGCATCGCTGATGCCAGTTCGGCCCTGAGGCGTGTCAGCTCATCGTCCAGATCACTCACTACCGTTACCTCCCCGTTCGGCTGTCCCGATTGCAGAGGATAGGTGGGTTCGCATCCATTTGGGTAGATGCCGAATGGATCATTTGATCTGCCAAAAGCCCGGTTTTTCCGGGCTTTTGGCGCAGCCCAGGCACATCAGGCATTGATGACTCGGTCCGAACCGTCCTCGGCTACACGCCGGTCGTTGAGTCGGTCTGCACCGTCCTCGGCGACCCGACGGCCATTGAGTCGGTCTGCACCGTCCTCGGCAACCCGACGGCCATTGAGTCGGTCTGCACCGTCCTCGGCGACCCGACGGCCATTGAGTCGATCTGCACCGTCCTCGGCAACCCGACGGCCATTGAGTCGGTCTGCACCGTCCTCGGCAACCCGACGGCCATTGAGTCGGTCTGCACCGTCCTCGACCAGGATTGGTGCACACAGGTATTTGCAAGGTTTATGGGTCCAGTTGCCTTGCTCTTTGGCTGGAAGCGCCATCGAACTTGCGCTCAGAACAGTTAAGGCGACTCCAATCATCATTTTGTTAACATTTTTCATGACAGCGACTCCGAAATTAGCGATGGATTCGTTGCCGGTTGTCAGTGCAATGCGTGACGTTGATGCCTGTATGCTTCCAGGCTTGGTCGCTCTGATGGCCGGCAGCAGCAGTGGGTTCGCTTGCTGCTTGGGCTCAGATTAAGGCGGCGGTAATGAACCCGTTATGGGTTTCCTGCGATGATTTTGCACATTCCTGCGGCGAGGCATCTCGGGGCTCAGGCTTCAGGCAGGAGCAGGCATCCCTTTCCCAGGCTTTGCATAAAGAGCCTAATACAGTTAACCGCTGTTCAACGATTGACATCCAGGACACGCTTGCCGCGGGTATGCCCCCCTGAGCTCAGCGTTATAGCGTCGGTCACCTTGGAAAGTGGCATCACCTCAACCTCGACGCGCAACTTCTCCTCAGCAATCAATTGCGCGATCTGTGCTAACTGGCGCCCGTCCGAACGGGTAGCGAAATGTTTGCCGACAGCGTCGTGTTCAAGCGCCTTCTGCGGGTCGGGTGGGCTGACGGTAGATACAAGTACACCTCCTCGTTTGACAATCGTCCACGAACGGTCTTGCGTTTCTCCTCCTACCAGGTCGAGAACAACATCGATCTCTTCAGCCACGTCTTCGAACCGTTGCGCGGTATAGTCAATGACCTGCTGCGCCCCGAGTGAAAACAGGTAGTCTCGGTTGCCGGCCGAGGCCGTTGTCAATACATAGGCACCGGCCAGGCGAGCCAGCTGTACGGCGAAACTTCCTACACCTCCCGCAGCCCCGTGAATCAACACTGTTTGACCCGACTGTAGGTTGGCGTGTTCATGCAGTGCTTGCCAGGCGGTAAGCGCTGCAGCAGGAATGCCACTGGCGTGGAGGAGCGGCAGGCCGGCGGGCTTATGCGCAAGCCTGTCGGCGGCTACCACGGCCTGAGTCGCGTAGCCACCGACTATGCCTATGAAACCGAATACCTCATCCCCCACAACAAACCCGTGGACATTTTTGCCAACCGCTGCAACGGTACCGGCAACCTCGACCCCCGGCGTATAGGGCAAAGACAACGGGATGAATTGCTTCATTGCCCCTGAGAGGATCTTCCAGTCAATCGGGTTGACTCCACTCCCCGCGACATTGATTAAAACCTGGTCGTCATTGGGCACCAAATCTGGGACATCTTTGAGTTCCAACCCCTGAACCTGACCGTACTGTGCCACTTGGATAGCTTTCATAGTTTTTCCCATTGGTAAGGTGATGATGCCCCAGATGCTCTGTGGTGCTGCACTTCGACTACTGACGACGGGCGTCCAAGCTGAAGCGGCCTGCACCAAAAAAGCCACGGTCTGCAGCAAGCCACCGGCCATCGCGATGTTCTTGAAGAAATGGATGAACTGGGCCTGGTCGGCCAGCGCGCTGTGGAAAATCGCTGCGGTGAGAACACTGAACAACGCCAGTACGACTGCAGCAGTTCGGGTGAGAGTGTGGCTCCATACGCCTTTGCTTAATAGCCGGTTAGTTTCGGCATTTATGTTCGAATAAATAGAAAAGTTGTATCCGGTTCGTGCAGCCCTCAGACAGTCCAGGATCGGGCAAAGGGCTGAGAGGAGTCGCAGATCAATCAAGCAGGATCGTGCATGACTGCCGCAGGAATCACATAACGCTGTTCCCCCCAGGATTTTTACTCTTGCTTCAACACCTGCCGGTCAGCAGGTGCCTCTGAAACCAGTAACAGGAGTGAAAAAAATGCACGGCATCGAACACAAAGTCATCGTGATTACAGGCGCCAGCAGTGGTATCGGCGAAGCCACAGCCCGCCTGCTCGCCAGCAAAGGCGCTCGCGTCGTTCTGGGGGCCCGCCGTACCGACCGCCTTGAAGCCCTGGCCGATGACATTCGTTCAGCAGGCGGTACCGCTGATGTGCTGGCACTGGACGTCACCAGCCTGGACGACATGCAGTCCTTCATCGATTTCGCTGTCGAATTGCATGGTCGCGTCGATGTACTCATCAACAATGCCGGCGTAATGCCTCTCTCGAAACTGGAAGCGTTGAAGGTCAATGAGTGGAACCGGATGATCGACGTGAACATTCGCGGCGTACTGCACGGTATTGCTGCAACGCTGCCGCTCATGCAACAGCAGCGTGCTGGCCAGATCATCAATATCGCCTCAATTGGTGCCTACGC
Organism: Pseudomonas sp. USTB-Z; assembly: GCF_019691255.1. Classification (NCBI taxonomy): domain Bacteria; kingdom Pseudomonadati; phylum Pseudomonadota; class Gammaproteobacteria; order Pseudomonadales; family Pseudomonadaceae; genus Pseudomonas; species Pseudomonas sp. USTB-Z. The sequence continues at coordinate 23,801 of NZ_JAECZP010000020.1, read as the reverse complement.
CGTGAGCCCTACCGCTGCGGTGTACTGCGCCACCAAATATGCCGTCCGGGCAATTTCCGAAGGTCTGCGTCAAGAGGTCGGGGGTGATATTCGAGTCACGGTGATTGCACCAGGCGTTACCGAATCGGAGCTGGCCGACAGCATTTCGGATGAAGGCGGACGCGCGGAGATGAGGGAGTTTCGCAAGATCGCGATTCCCGCTGCGGCCATTGCCCGTGCGATTGCCTACGCGGTCGAGCAGCCAGCGGATGTCGACGTCAGCGAGCTGATCGTGCGTCCAACCGCGAGTCCATTCTGATGCTCTATTGACGATAGCGAGGAACAGAGATGGGCAAGCCATATGGAAACCAGAACACATACGTTGGCATGTGGGTGACGGCTGACGGTCGGATCCGCCATGAACTCTTGCCCGGGGGCCGCTACGACGAAGCACGCGGTCGGCAAGCAAGTGCTTACCAGGGCCGCTATTGGTTGGAGGGTGATCACATCGAGTATGTCGATGACACTGGATTTACCGCTGATGGTGAGTTTCGCAACAATGTGTTGTACCACGCCGGGATGGTTTTATACCCCGAACGTTGAAGCGCAAGCCGGAATGGAGACATTCCGGCTTTGTCGTGACTCTGAACCCTGAAAGCCCTGCCGTTGCGTCCAGAGTGTGTTCTCACTGCCGTGACCAGATCAGGTGAAATACACCGCGCGCTGTCCGCCTTGAACCTGTACCTGACCGTACGGCACCCAGGAAGCGAGGCAGCTTTTATCCTGCGTACTCGCCAAGAAAGAGGGAGGACACTATGACCCTGGATGTGACAGAGCGGACTTCTGCCCATGGTTTGGAGGCACACATCCGGGGCAAGCGAATTGCCGCTTCGGACGTGCTGGCCGACCGGGACATCTTGGTGCAGATTTTCAACCGGGAACGTGAGGAAGGTAACTTCATCGTCCCAGCGGTGGCCGAACCCTTGCTGGTCTGGATCATTTCGGGAAACGCTGCCGTACAGGAACGTGAGCTTGGGGGCCAATGGGAAACCAGCGAAGTTGCTAAAGGCGATTTCTTTTTGACCACTTCGGCGCAACCGTATGAGATGCGTTGGAACGTCTCCAGCGCAGACGCCTTTGAAGTCATGCACATCTATCTCGGTGTCCCGCTCCTGGAAAAAGCCATCCATGAAGTAATGGGCGGGCCTGTCGAGGCCGTTCGCCTGCGGGAAGTGTCAGGCGGGCGTGACGAAGGACTGTCGGTACTGCTGGAGCATGTTCGGCTGGAACTCATGGGACGTGGCGCAAGCCCGCTCTATTTGCAGGGTCTGGCCCAATGCATCGCCGTCTACCTTGCCCGCAATTATCTGGATAGCTCAGCGGACGATCGCCCACGCCGCAACGCTCTCCCTGCGTACAAGTTTCGGCGCGTGCTGGCGGCCATGGAAGCCGATCTGGCAAGGGACTTCAATTTAAGGCAGTTGGCCGAGGTTGCCGGGATGAGTGAATGCCACTTCAGCCGAATGTTCAAAAAAGCCGCCGGATATTCACCCTTGCAGTTCTTCATCAGGTTGAGGATGGCTCGGGCCCGGCAGCTTCTCCTCGAGACCGATCAGAGCATCATCGATATAGGCCTGGAGGTTGGGTATAGCAGTCACAGCCATTTCTCACAGGTGTTCAAACGCGAGGTGGGCGTAACGCCCACGCAATACCGCCAATAGGGGAATATGATGCCGTATAGAAGCTCGGCGAACGCATCGGTTTTTGTTACCGACCGCCCAGTGTGCCTTCAAGATCCCTCCAGCCGAACAGCCAGGGGCTCAGCGAAGCGGCAACCGTGCAGCGGCGTTGCGTAAGCGCGAGCGACACCTTAACTGGCCAACGCAGGAATCGGCGCATTCAGGGCAACGGCAGCCCGGACCGGGTCGAAGTACTCACGGATAAAGGCAAGCTTGCCGTCCTTGACACGCACGAAGAGCACATACTCCTGTTCATAGATGCGCCGGGCGTCAGGTTCGACTTTTTCGAATGGTCAGGAGGATCGGGCCTGAGCCTTAAACCGTTCGATCAGCCATTTCGAGGCCGGGCCGGGAGGCGTGTCGGTGCGGTAAATAACATCGAACGCATAATCGCCGCCAAAACAGTCGGGCAGTTCGACTTGCACGAGGCGTCCGGTGGCCAGGTCATCGCGAACCATGTCTATCGGCATGTTGCCCCAGCCGATGCCTTCGCGAAGCAGCATGTGCTTGGCGCCCAAATCCGCCAGGCGCCACGTGCGTGTGCCGATCACCGCGAATTCCTGATCTGCAGTGAGCCGTGAACGATCTGTCAGAACCAGTTGAACATGTGCGCGACCTGAACCCGGCGGGTGTGGACCCGGTTGCGCCAACGGGTGGTCAGGCGCGGCCACCGGAACCAGCGCCACCTTACCTACGCCGATACGTTCAATGCCATCAATGCTTGTGGTCAGAGGGCCACTCACACCCAACGTGGCGCCGCGGTCGAGCACCCGTTGGGTCACTGCGCCAAGCGCCTCTATATGCAGGTGTAGGGATACGGTTGGAAACGTTTCTCGGAAGGCTTTCAGCGCATCGACCATACGCTCGCGAGGCAACATTACGTCAAGCACGAGATGCACTTCGGCTTCCAGGCCATGCAGCAAACCGCGAACCTTGGCGCGCAGCCCGTCAATGCTGCTGTAGATGGTGCGCGCCTCGGCCAGCACTGTCCGGCCGGCGTCGGTCAATTGCGGCTTACGGGTGGTTTTGCGATCAAAAAGGCTGACGCCCAGCTGCAGTTCCAGGTTGGCAATGGAGTAGCTCACCACTGAAGTGGCGCGATGCAACTTGCGCGCTGCTCCAGCAAAACTGCCGACATCGACTACTGCAAGAAATACCCGCAGTTGATCGAGCGTTGGGGTACCCGGGTCTGAAATCATTGCTCTTCTCTCGAACGTTCCGGCTCATATTATCTGAGGTTTGCAGGTAAGCCAGCGGGTCAAAGCCCCGGTGAGCCAGGTGCCCCTGTGTTTACTCCGCTCCTGGATGGCGGGGTTGGCTGGCGATTCAAAGCATGATTTGCGCTTACGGACCGAGAGACTGCATATCGGCGCAAAATCCCGACAGCCTCGGCAAGCTTACGAAAGCCTCTCTCTGCGCGTTGCGCGACAGTAAAGCCGTCCCTTACGGGCTAGAGCCGGCGAATGTCTCCTCGGCTCACAACGCAGGAGAGCATCATGACTACTATCACGCCCAACATTCCCCATGAAGTCGAAGGCAAAGTCGCGCTGGTCACCGGCGCCGCCAGTGGCATCGGCAAGGCAATTGCGCTTTTGCTGCATGCACGTGGCGCCAAGGTCGTTGCCGAAGATATCGACCCTGCCGTAGAAGACCTCGCACGTCCAGGGCTGGTCCCACTGGTGGCGGACATCAGCGAAGATGGCGCTGCAGAACGTGCCGTCGGCCTTGCCGTCGAGCGGTTCGGCCGGCTGGACATCCTGGTGAATAACGCCGGGATCATCATCAACAAACTGGTCATCGACATGACCCGCGAAGACTGGGAGCGCATCCAGGCGGTTAATACCACCGCGGCCTTTCTGCATTGCCGCGAGGCAGTCAAGGCAATGATGCCTAACAAGTCCGGCGCAATCGTCAATATCGCCTCCTATGCCGCCTACTTCGCCTTTCCAACCATCGCGGCCTACACCGCCTCCAAGGGTGCGCTGGCACAGCTGACCCGTACGCTGGCACTCGAAGCCATCGAGTACGGTATCCGCGTCAATGCCATCGGCGTCGGCGACGTGGTCACCAACATCCTCAATGACGTGGTCGAAGACGGTCCTGGCTTTCTTGCCAAGCACGGCGAAGCGGCCCCCATCGGCCGTGCCGCACAGCCGGAAGAAATTGCCGAGCTCGTCGCGTTTCTCGCGTCCGAACGGGCCAGCTTCATGGTCGGTTCGGTTGTCATGGCCGACGGCGGCATGACCGTGACCGCCGGTTGATCGGTCTATCACCCATAAAGGAGCCCATAGCATGCTCACAAAGCTCGCGTTCTTCACCGCACGCCCCGGGCAAAGCGGTGCCCTCGGCCAGCGCCTGTTGGCGCTGGTCGGCCCCACACGGCAGGAGCCTGGCTGCGTCCGTTACGACATCTACCAATCGGGCGACTCGGTCGAGGGTTGGCTCGTTTACGAGGACTGGCACTCGTCCGAGGCCTTTGACGGACATCTGCAGACACCTTATGTGCAGGCCTTCATGACCGAACTCGACACGTTCTGCAGCGAGGTCCCCAAGGTCCATACGTTCGAGCGGCGCGCCTAGACGATCAAGCACTGAACCCGACCACTTGCAGGAGGACCCTCCCATGAGTACACAGAACACCTGGCTGGTAACCGGCTGTTCCACCGGTTTTGGCCGCCACATTGCAGCCCATTTGCTTAAGCAAGGCGAGCGCGTGGTTGTCACCGCACGCAAGACCGAACAGGTGCGGGATCTCGCCAGCCTCGGCCAATCGCTGGTACTGCCACTGGATGTAACCGATGCCGAACAGGCCAAGGCCGTGGTGGCTGAAGCTGAACGCGTATTCGGCAGGGTGGATGTACTGGTCAACAACGCCGGTATCGGTTACTTCGCCGCTGTCGAGGAAACAGACCCGCAGGCGGCGCGCCGCCTGTTCGACGTTAACTTCTTCGGCACCTCCCATATGATCCAGGCAGTGCTGCCCGGCATGCGCCAGCGGCGTCAGGGCATGATCGTGAACCTGACCTCCATAGGTGGGCTCGCGGGCTTCTCCGCAGTAGGCTACTACTGCGCGAGCAAGTTCGCTGTCGAGGGGTTATCGGAAACCTTGCGTGCTGAGCTTGAGCCCCTGGGGATCGGTGTCATGACGGTCGAGCCCAGCGCATTTCGCACCGAATGGGCAGGCTCATCGGGTGAAGTGCCGGAACCGATAGCGGATTACGAGGTTACCGCAGGTAAGGCGCGCCGTGCCTACCACGCTTCGGTCGGCAAGCAGGAGGGGGACCCGGCCCGTGCAGCTGCGGCGATTCATACTGCGGTTACTTCGCCTCAGCCACCACACCGCCTGCTGCTGGGCAACAGAGCATTCGATGTGGCGATGGCCAAGCTGTCCGCCATGCGTACGGAGTTCAGCCTCTGGGAAGCCACCGCTCGCGGCGTCGATTTTCCAGCGTCCCAGGGTTGAGAACCAGCGGCTCGCTTCCCGAGCCGCCATCCAAACGAACTGGCGGATTGCCTGTACGGCAATTCATGTTGTGTTGAGCGCTGAAGCTGAAGATGTTCTCCAAAGCGCGAGCGAGCGGCTGCCCGCCCTCAAGGTGAGGTCAGGATCACCACGTAATGGCCTTGGGTCAGCGGCTCGCCGCGCCCGTCGACCAGCCTGTAGGCCTGGTCGACCGTGGCCCCCTGATCGACGCGTACCGCCAGCGCCGGCAGTGCCTGGCCGTCCACGCCCTCAATGCCGATGACGCTGTCACGCGCCAGCGCCGGACAGTCATCCATACGCCAACCGGCACTGCCCACGGTAGTCGTGCAGGACGGCTCGACGATGCTGCCAGTGAACTGCAGCATGCCCGAGGCGACGACGGCGCCTGCCTGGGCCTGACCGACCAGGGCCAGACTCATTGCAACACTCAATGCGAATCGCTTGCCGCTCATGGTTTCCACTCCCCGATACCCACGTTTGAGCCTATCGGATGAGCAGTGACCGGGCCGTCTGCGCGCGTGAGGCAGTTCACAAAGCAGGCATTTAAACCACGCGGCAATTTAAGAAACGTCTCAAAGCCGGGGGCGGCCCAGCTGTCTAGGATGCCCAGGCCCTGCCCAGTCAACCTCACCGGAGCCCTGCCCTGACCATGTCGCGCTTGCTTCATACCCTCTCGCGCCCAGCCATGGCGGCGCTGGTCCTGATGGGCCTGGCGTCCGGTGCCTGGGGCCAGCTCAAAGTCGAGGGCACACGCCTCATTTACCCAGGCTCGAACAAGGAAGCAAGCATCAGCGTGGTCAATCGCAGCGACCTCGACACCGTCATGCAAAGCTGGGTCAGCAGTACCGACGAACGCGCCGATGCGCCCTTCGCCATCGTCCAACCGTTGGCATTGATACCGCCCAACGGCCGGCACATGCTGCGGGTGCTGTACGCCGGCAAGGGCCTGCCCGAGGACAGGGAGTCACTGTTCTGGCTGAACATCCTCGAGATCCCGCGCAAACCCGAACAGGCCAATACCCTGCAATTCGCCGTTCGCCAGCGCCTGAAGCTGTTCTACCGCCCCGCCGGCCTGCCAGGCTCGGCCAGCGAGGCGGTCGAGGGGCTGGCATGGCGCGCACGTCAGCCTGGCCTGATCGAAGTCAGCAACCCGAGTGCCTTTCATGTTTCGCTGGTCAACCTCCAGCTCGACAGCCCCGGGCAGTCGCGCCAGCTTGCGGACTACGTCCTCCTGCGCCCGGGGGCATCGCTCACCCTCGAGGCGCCCTCGCCCCTGCCCGCGCAAAGTCGCGTGGCGTTCAGCGAACTCACCGATATCGGCCTGCAGAAGCGCCACCACATCGCGCTGCCGTGAACACACCGCCACAGGATACCCACTCATGAACCTGATCCGGAAACACTTGCTTGGCCTGCTTTTCGTCGCCGCCAGCTGCCCCGCCACCAGCTATGCGCTGTCCTGCAAGCTGGACCCGTCCATGGCGACGGTATTCAAGGAGGCACTGGGCACTGCACTGGCGGTACCGGCCGACGCGCCCGACGGCACGATCATCTGGGAGTCGGCACCACACTCGCTTCCGGTCATCTGCGCCGACGACTATGAAACCGGCATCAAGGAAGATGTCTATTTCTATGTCAACCCGGCCAAAGCCAGTATAGGCAAGGGCATACGGGTCGGGATTCGCTACGGCTCGCAGAAAATCACTCAGACTTCGGGCGCCGTCACCACTGGCTACAACTCGTTTCATGGTTGCGACTGGGCGAACTGTACAGGCTGGTACAAGGCCCGCTTCACCCTGAACTTTACGGTGTTCATCGAAAAGTACGGCGCAACGCCAACCAACGGACAAGCCAGCACGCTCAGCGAATACCGGGTATTTCAGCTGGACGGCGGGTACATGCTCAACCCCAAACCCGACAGCAACCTCAACTATGTCGTCACCGGCATGAACAACATCCGCTTCGTGCCTTGCTCTCCCGAGTTGACCATCTTGCCTTCGGTGGTCAATTTCCGCCGTGCCCTGGCCAGCTCGGCACAGGTCGGCCAGGTCGCCAGCTCGGCCAGTTTCAGCCTCGACCTGACCAGATCCTGCGACACGCCCTACACCGTCAGCGCCCGCTTCACCCCGGTCGCTGGCAGCGCCAGCGTCATCGACAAGCTGCTGGTGCCCGCCAACAACACCTCCGTCGGCATTGCCCTGACCCAGCAGGACAGCAACCAGCCGGTGCCTTTCGCCACCTGGTTCAAGCTGGCCGACCTGGCTGCGCCGGGCGTGATCCACAACCCGTTCCGCGCCGACCTGATCTGGCGCTCGGCGCCCATTTCCGGTCCGTTCGAAGCCACGGCGCTGGTCGACCTGTACTACCAGTAAAACCTTCGGCCAGGCGGCCTTTAAGGATCGTCTGATGTCCAGTTGCCAGCGGCCTGCCTAGATTTGCGGGATGCGACTCAAAGCCTACCTGCAACAGATCAACCCCCTGCTCTCCAACCCCGAGGCAGCACGCCGCCTGCTTCGGTTGCTGGCGATCGTGCTATCGGCCGGCATTCTCGGCGCGGCCTACAATTTCCTGTCCTTTACCTTCAACACCGATATCGCTCGGCGCCATGGTGCCATGAGCAGCGCGATCGCCGAGGCCCATACCTTCTTCACCAACCGCGAGGCGCTGCTGGAGAGCCTGAGCCTGGCAGCCGTGCGTCAAACGGCGCCGGGTGTCGACTGGCTGCCCCTGGCACCGGGCGAGGAAGTGCACCTGCAACTGGGCAGCCAGCCGGGCAAACGCTGGAGCCTGTGGCTGACCCAGCGCATGTGTGCCTACCTAGAGGCCCGGCGGGTCAACCTGCTGTATGTCGACACAGCGGCTCAGGCCCCCATGCGCTGGTTGTACAACGCTGACGCCCAGGCCTCGCTGCCTTCGCCCGCCCTGCTGGAGCAGTTGCGCGCTGCGGAACTGCGGGCCACGGCCCCTCGGGAACTGTGGCTGGCCGACCAGGGCGCCCAAGGTTCGCGCCTGTTCATCTTCCTGCGCCTGGACGCACGCGACCCGGACTCTGGCTGGCTAGGCCTGGAAATCGACAGCCAGGCAGTGTCGCCGTCGCTCGAGGATGCCAGCGCGGGTAAGTTCATGATGTTCAATGCCGACGGCATGCTGGTGTTCACCAACACCCCAGGCCCGGCGCTGGACCGTTCGCTGCACCATCCCGTGGGTAACAACTTCTTCGGCTTCGCCGGCCAGGGGCTCCTGCCGGAGTACCTGGTCATCAGCAAGCCGTTGATGTCTTCGGACTGGCAACTGGTTTACGCAATCGACCTGTCCGCGATCCTCGCCGGTCTGTGGCAGCAGCTGCTGGGTGCCTTGCTGTTCTGCGTGCTCAGCATCACCTTGATTCGGGTGTTGATCCAGCGGTTCGACCAGCGCTTGTTCACCCCCACGGTTGAACGCATCCGCGCGCTGGTGGAAAGCGAGATGTTCAGCCGCGACGTCATCGAAACCGCACCTGTCGCCCTGTGCGTGTTGCGCCGCAGCGATGGCCAGGTGGTGCTGGAGAACCACCTGGCCCAGCAGTGGCTGGGCCAGGACCCGGCACGCGGTGCGCGTAGCGCGCAATGGATCGAGCAGGCTTTCGAGCGACACGAAGGCCAGTGCAGCGACTATTTCGAGAGCGCCGAAGGGCGCCACCTGTACCTGAGCTGCTCGCCAACCCGCTACAAGGGCGAGCCGGTGCTGCTTTGCGCGTTCAGCGACATCAGCGCACGCAAGCAGATCGAGGCCGCGCTGGAGGACGCCCGGCGCGCGGCCGACACCGCCAACGAAGCAAAAACCCAGTTCCTGGCGACCATGAGCCACGAAATCCGCACACCGCTGTACGGCGTGTTGGGGACCCTGGAGCTGCTGTCGCGCACCGTGCTCGACGCCCAGCAGCGCGATTACCTGCGGGCAATCGAAGGCTCCTCGTCAACCTTGCTGCAGTTGATCTGCGACGTGCTGGACGTGTCCAAGATCGAGGCCGGTCAGCTGGCCCTCGAACTCAGCGAGTTCAGTGCCCCGGACCTGGTCCGCGAGGTGGTCCAGGGCTACAGCGCGGCAGCCAGGAGCAAGGGGCTGCAGCTCTACAGCTGCCTGGACCCACGCCTGCCGGAACACCTGATCGGCGACGTCAACCGGATCCGCCAGATCCTCAACAACCTGCTGAGCAATGCGGTCAAGTTCACCGATTGCGGCCGCGTGGTGCTGCGGGCCAGGCTGCTCAACCGCGACGGCGAACGCTCCTGCCTGTTGTGGCAGGTCTCGGACACGGGCAAGGGCATCGCTGAACAGGACCAGCCGTTCATCTTCGAGCCTTTCTACCAGACCGAAGGCCATAGCCAAGTCATTCCCGGCACCGGGCTCGGCCTGCCGATCTGCCAGCGCCTGACGCAATTGATGAATGGCCAGCTGCGCCTGGTCAGCGAGCTGGGCCTGGGCAGCAGCTTCAGCCTGACCCTACCCCTGGAAGTGGCGTCAGGCCGCACCAGCGCCCCGTTCAACCTGCTGGGCGAACGCATTCACGTGGTATCGCCCGTACACGAACTGGCTGAAGCCATCAGTGGTTGGCTCTGCCGCTGGGGGGCGCGTGCGCAGGTCGGCGCGCCGGCGCCAGGCAGCGCCCTGCCCGGCGAACTGCTGGTCGAGCTGCATCCCGGCACTGTCGAACGCTGGCTGGTCGCCGAATGGCCCGGCCCGCGAATCCTGGCCAGCGCCCAGGACTGCTGGGAGGCGCGGCACGAGGCCGGTCACTGGCAGGTCAACCTCAACGACCTGGGCGCCCTGCACCATGCTGTCGGCCAGGCCCAGGGCCTGCGCCGTCCCAGGGACCCCGCCGCGCCGGCCCCCTTGACCGAGCCGCTGGGGCTGCACGTGCTGGTTGCCGAGGACAATGTCATCAACCAGTTGATCCTGCGCGACCAGCTCGAGGAGCTCGGCTGCAGCGTGACCTTGGTCAGCGATGGCGAGCAGGCCTTGCAAACCTGGCAGCGCGAGCATTTCGACCTGCTGCTGACCGACGTCAACATGCCCGGCACGAACGGCTACGAACTGACCCGGGCCCTGCGCCAGTTGGGCTGCACCCGCCCCATCGTCGGCGCCACTGCCAATGCCCTGCGCGGCGAGGAAGAACTGTGCCTGGCCGCCGGCATGGATCGCTGCCTGATCAAGCCCTTCAACCTGCAAGTCCTGTTCAACTGCCTGGCCCCGTATCGAGGTAGCCCTTGAAGACCTTTAACATCCTGATCGTCGAAGACCACCCCTTCCAGCATATGTACCTGCAACACTTGTTCAGCGAGCTTGGCAGCTTCAACCTGGAAGCAGCCCGGGATGGCCAGGAAGCGCTGGAGCGCCTGCGCCAGCGTGACTTCGACCTGGTGCTGACCGACCTGCTGATGCCCGGCATGGACGGTGTGCAATTCATCCAGCACCTTGCCGGCCTGCGCCACAAGCCAGGCCTGGCGATCATGAGCGTGGCCTCGCGGCGCATGCTCATGGCGGCGAGCCTGGTGGCCAAGAACCTCGGCGTGGACGTGCTCGGGCTGATCTCCAAGCCGGTCGAACCCGCCGCGCTGCGCAGCCTGATCGACCAATTGCAGTTGCACCATCAGGCACCGGCCCAGGCGGCACCGGCCACGCCCGAGTTCGATCGCCAGACCTTGGTCGATGCCTTGAACAACCGAGCTTTTCAGGCCTGGTTCCAACCCAAGAAGTCCTTGCACAATGGTCGCATCGTCGCGGCAGAGGCCTTGGTGCGCTGGATGCACCCGGAGCAAGGGGTGTTGCTGCCAGGCACCTTCCTGCCAACGATCAATGCCTTTGGCCTGGAGGAAAGGCTGCTGTGGGTGATGCTCAAGCAAGCCATGGATGCCCAGGCGCGCTGGCGCGAACGGGGCTATGACATCCCGGTTTCGATCAACCTGCCGACTCACCTGCTGAATAGCCATGACCTGGCCGACCGGCTGCTGGAATTCGTCCTGCACCACCAAGGCGTGCCCGGCAAGCTGTGCTTCGAGCTGATGGAATGCTCCATTCCCGAAGAGCTGAGCAACTTCTATGCAGGCGCCTGCCGCTTGCGCATGAAAGGTTTCGGCCTGTCCCAGGACGACTTCGGCAAAGGCTACAGCTCGTACATGAGCCTGGTCTCGACGCCCTTCACCGAACTGAAGATAGACCGGGCGCTGGTGCAGCGTTGCGATGAAAGCGAGAGCCTGGCCTCGGCCTTGGCCAGCATCGTTGCCCTGGGTCGCAAGCTCGGGCTCACCGTGGTCGCCGAAGGGGTCGAGACGCCTCAGGAGCTCGAAATGCTGCGCAAGGTCGACTGCAACCAGGTGCAGGGCTTTTTGATCTCCCATGCCGTGTCGGCGGAACAGTTCCAGCGCCTGCTGCACAACGACGGTCCCCCGTCAGCCTACTGACCGGCTGTAACTCTCAGCGCCGGCCGGGCATCAAAGGTAATATTCGTTGGGTATCGATGCCCCCACGCCCTTGCGGACCCTTGCATGAAACAGTACAACGCCCTGCTGGAAAACCTGGCCCGCAGCTCTCTGCGCCTGAACAAAGGCATGACCGTCCTGCTGGGCCTGGCGCTGCTGCTGGCCGGCTTCAGTCTCTGGTCGCTCGAGCGCCTGATCGACGAACACAGCGACACGGTCAGCATCCACTTCGCCCGGCTGATGGAGAATGTACAGGAGCAGGAAACCTTCCTTGAGGCCCTCGTGCAACGCAGCGCCAAGGGGGAGTTGCTCGACTACCCACGTGCGCTCGAGCCGGCGCTGGCACCCATGCCCGAGGAAGGGCCGGACATCTACAAGGGCCAGATCTTTCCATTTTCCATGCCGTTCAGCCTCAAATTCGACCCACGCAACCTGGCTGACCGCGAAGTATCGGACATCTTCACCCTGGGGGCGAACCTGGCCAGCTTCTACAGCATGTTCTGGTCGGCCTCTCCGTACCGATCGCCGCAGGTGTTCCTGTTCTCGCCGGATGCCCGTTACGACATTACGGTTCCCGCCGCAGGACGCGGGCGGGGCAAGCTGGAGAATGAACCGTTCATCGATGTGATCAGGCAGGTCATTGCGCGCCAGCCTCAGGACAAGGAATGGGGCCCAGGCAGCAGGATCGTCTGGCGCAGCTATGTCGAGCAGCCGGACCAGGCCTCCCCGCCACGCGTGCTGGCCTACGCCAACGTCCCCCTGCGCTCGGGCAAGGCAGAGGGCCAAGCCACGCAAGTTGCATCGCTGGTGGACCTGGCCCAGATCGATGACTTCGAACGCATCATGGACTGGACCGTGTATGACCACTTTAACCTCATCACCCCAGCCGGCGAGGTGCTGATCGGCGCGCCCGCGCCCCTGAAGGGGGTGCATGAAGGCCTCAACATCAAGCCCGAAGGCCTGGTATTCCGTCTCCACGAACAGGCCAACGGTGGCTGGAGTGCGATCTACACCGTGACCTACCGGCACTTCTTCCGTTACGCGTTCTGGTCGCTGGCCGGCATCGCCGCCACGTTCCTGGTCCTCATCGGGCTGGGCCGGGTGGTCATCCGTTGGTATCAGCGCCAGGTCATCCTGCCTGCGCGCGCGGCCCACGAGATCATCACCGAGAGCGAGGCCTTCAGCCGGGTGGTCATCGACACCGCCCCGACCGGCCTGTGCGTGGTCCGCAGCGCCGACAACGAGGTGCTGCTGGAGAACCAGCGGGCGCAGCAATGGCAGGGCACCCGCGAGCTGGTCAGTACCCTCGCCTCGGCAGTGGGCCACACCCGCAGTGGCGAGCACTACCTGCAGGTCGAAGGCCGCCACCTGCAGGTCGGTTTCGTGTCGACCCGCTACCACGGCGAAGACGTGCGCCTTTACGCATTCAACGACGTCACCCGCCATGTCGAGGACGCCCAGGCGCTCGACGAAGCCCGGCGCGCCGCCGACGCCGCCAACACCGCCAAGACCCTGTTCCTGGCCACCATGAGCCACGAGATCCGTACCCCGTTGTACGGCGTGCTGGGCACCCTCGAGCTGCTTGGCCTGACGCACCTGGATGCACGCCAGCAAGGCTACCTGCACACTATCCAGCGCTCCTCGGCAACCCTGTTCCAGCTGATCAGTGACGTGCTCGACGTGACCAAGATCGAATCCGGGCAGATGGCGCTCGAACCCGTGCCGTTCTGCCCGCTGGACATGCTCGAGGACACCGTGCGCACCTATCGCGCCTTCGCCGAGCGCAAGGGCCTGTTGCTCTATGCCTGCCATGACGCCCGCCTGCCGGCGCAGGTGGTGGGCGATCCGATACGCATCCGCCAGATCCTCAACAACCTGCTGAGCAACGCCATCAAGTTCACCGACACCGGCCGGGTGGTGCTGCGCACCCGCGTGCTGGCGCTCGACGACACCCACGTGCGCCTGCAATGGCAGGTTGCCGATAGCGGCATTGGCATTTCCCAGGCACAGCAGGCCAGGCTCTTCGAGCTGTTCTACCAGGTCGCCGACGCCTCCAGCGAGGGCGGTGCGGGCCTGGGCCTGCCGATCTGCGGCTGGCTGGCCGACATGATGGGTGGCCAGATCAAGGTGGTCAGTGAGCCGGGGCTGGGCAGCAGCTTTTCCCTCAACATCAGCCTGCCACTGGCCCAGGGGGCGCTGAGCGACAGCCCAAGCGCAGTGCCCGACCCGACCCCGGTGTATGTGCGTGCGCCGATACCGGAGCTTGCCCAGCATGGCGTCGACTGGCTGCAGCGCCTGGGTATCGCCGCGACCCTGACGATTCCCCCCCTGGAGAAGGACAACCACCAGGCCCTGCTGGTAGACCTGCTCGACTGCCCGGACGCCGCCACCTGGCATGGCCAACGGATCTGCGCCAGCAGCGACGGCCCTACCCCCGGCGCGTTCGTCGACGGCTGCTGGCGGGTAGACCTGCATGACGTGCGGGCCATCGCCCAGCTCATCGCGGTCGTGCGCCAGGGCGGGTCGCCCGATGACCAGAACACCGCGCAACAGCAACGCGCCGCTCTGCGCCTGCATATCCTGGTGGCCGAGGACAATCCGATCAACCAGGCGATCCTGCAGGAGCAACTCGAGGCGCTGGGCTGCACCACGGTGGTCGCGACCAACGGTGAACAGGCCATGCAACGCTGGCAGCCAGGCCTGTTCGACCTGGTCCTGACCGACGTAAACATGCCATTGATGAATGGCTACGAACTGGCCAGGACCCTGCGCCAGCACGACGCCCGGTTGCCGATCATCGGCGTCACCGCCAATGCACTGCGAGAAGAAGGCCAGCGCTGCCTCGAGGTGGGCATGAATGCCTGGATGGTCAAACCGTTGAGCCTGCAGGCGTTGCGCAGCCATCTGGTCCGTCTGTGTCGGCCAGCACTGGCCGAAGCACCCAGCCGCGCGCAAGCGGACAGCCTCAGCGCCTCCCCCTCCCCTGCAGCCACCGATACCGTGCAAGTGTCCGACGCCATGCGCGCGCTGTTCATCACCACCCTGCGCGAGGATATGCAGCAGTTGCGCCTGGCCCTTGAGCAAGGCGACCAGCGGCGTCTTGGCGAGCGCCTGCACAGCATCGCCGGCGCCCTAGGCGCGGTACAGTCCCGGCCCCTGGCCGAGCAATGCTGTGCGCTGGAAACCGCGCTGGCCGAGTCGCCGCTCGACGCAGCCCTGGCCGATAAGCTGGGGGGGGTGCTGGACAGGCTGTCAGCAATACTCGATGCCCTCGCATAGAATCAACTTCAGCGCTGATAGCGCATGGAAACAACCCTCCCATCCGCACCGGCTAACGGGTCGTCTTTTATGGAAAAACTCAAGGTCATCATCGCCGACGATCACCCCATCGTGCTGCTCGGCGTCCGGGAACTGGTCGAACGCGATCCACGCTTTAGCGTGGTCGGCGAAGCCGTCTGTTCGCAAGGGCTGATCGAACTGCTCGAACGCCAACCCGTGGACATGGTCATCTCCGACTACAACATGCCGGCAGACTCACCCTACGGTGACGGCCTGAAACTGATCGACTACCTCAAACGTCACTATCCCGCCGTCCGCATCCTCGTGCTGACGATGATTTCCAACCCGCTGATCCTGACACGGCTGCAGGAACTGGGCGTGGACGGCGTGATCCAGAAGAGCCAGTTGCATGGCGAAATCGAAAAGGCCCTCAATGCCGTCGCCCGCAACAGCACCTACCGGGCGCCGGCACCGGCAAGGCAGTCGGTGATCGCCTGTAACACCGCCATCAATCAACGGGTGGAAAACCTGTCACCCAAGGAATTCGAAATACTGCGCCTGTTTGTTGCCGGACAAAGTGTCAGTGAGATCGCCCGTAGCCAACATCGAAGTACCAAGACCATTAGTGCGCAGAAAGTTTCCGCGATGCGCAAACTTGAAGTGAACAGCGATCAGGAATTGTTGGCCTATTGCCTGGCGAGTCATATCTTTAATTAACTAGCGAGCGTCATTGCCCCACCATTAAGATTCGTCTGATGGGCCAGAGAAACCACCTGACTTATTGTGAGCGGGCATTAAGTTGCAGCACTTACTCACTCTCATGTGGACATCAATATGAATAAATTCTCCCTGGCCGCCCTGACCCTCTCGCTCCTGACCGCTTCGGCCGGTGCACTGGCCGTCGAGGCCACCGGGCCAGTCAACGGCGGCAGCGGCAAGATTTCCTTCACTGGCGTGATCAACAATGACGCCTGCTCGGTCGATGGCGCCAACGCCGACCGCGTGATCGCCGTAGACATGGGCAGCGTC
Organism: Pseudomonas sp. USTB-Z; assembly: GCF_019691255.1. NCBI lineage: Bacteria > Pseudomonadati > Pseudomonadota > Gammaproteobacteria > Pseudomonadales > Pseudomonadaceae > Pseudomonas > Pseudomonas sp. USTB-Z. Next base: position 7,836 of record NZ_JAECZP010000020.1, on the reverse strand, counting down.
TCGATCAAGGACATGGGCACCGCCGAAAACCCGACGGCTGGCCGCGTGACCGGCAAGGACTTCAACCTCAACGTCAACTGCAACCTCGGCACCAAGGTGGCGATGATCTTCGATGCCAACAGCGGCGGCTCGGGCCTGGTGACCGGCAAGAAGGTCCTGGCCCTGACCAAAGGCACCGGCACTGCTGCCAACGTTGGCATTGCCCTGCTCGACCCTAATGGCAACCTGATCGACCTGAGCTCGGCCGCCACCGCCAAGATCCAGAGCGATGTACACGGCACTGGCGCCGAGGGCGGCGACGCTACCCTGAGCTTCTCTGCGGCGTACGTGACCACTGGCGCCGCCGGCACTGCCACCGCCGGTCGTGGTGACGCCACCCTGCCATTCATCCTGCAGTACGAGTAATCACTTCGGCGCTGCTCCCTGCGCGAGGCTGAACAGCCTCGCCACTTCTTCGCCCCCGCAAGGTACCCAACCATGTTGCGTCGTTCTCTGTATCCCGTTCTCGGGTTGCTGGGCATGCTCGTCGCCGCCCAGGCAACTGCCAGCATCTCCCTGAGCGCTACGCGCGTCGTGTTCGACGGTGCGCACAAAGAAGCCAATGTCATCGTGCGCAATGGCAACCAGGAAGTCCTGGTGCAGTCCTGGGTGGATGCCGGCGACAGCGCGCAGGCGCCGTTCGCCATTACTCCACCGTTGGCCAGGGTATTGCCCAAGCAGGAACAACTGCTGCGCATTCTCTATGAAGGCCAAGGCCTGCCGACCGATCGCGAGTCGGTGGTCTGGCTCAATGTCCAGGAAATTCCGCAAGCCAGTACCAAGGCCAATACCTTGCAGTTGGCGGTGCGCCAACGTATCAAGATTTTCTTCCGCCCGGCCAACTTGCCCGGCAACGCCCTGCTGGCGCCCGAACAACTGGTCTGGCAATTGACCCGGCGCGCCGGGAAGCCACAACTGACCGTGAACAACCCCAGCCTGTATCACGTGTCGATGGCCGATATCGAACTTAAGAGCGGGAAACAAACCGTGCTCAGCGCCGATTCGACCATGATCGCCCCTGGCGAACAAAAAACATTCACCTCGGTATTTTCCCAGGTAGACGGACCGTTGACGCTGACGTTCAAGAGCATCAACGACTATGGCGCCCAACATGGATATTTCTTGCGTTTGAACACTGCCCAGCCGGGTAGCGCCAAGCCTGCCGAACCCGCCATCACCTTGTGAAATCGTAGCCCCCACCTTGTGCCCTGGTCGCGTGCGGCCTCCCCGTGCCCCGCCCGTGCCGCGATATGAAATAGGTTTCTGGTATGTCTCTGTCCATCGCCCCCCACCCTGTCGAGGGAGCCGATGCAGGCGCGCACGCGTTCAGTGGCGGCACGCTTCGTCCGGCCTGGAAGCTCAACGCCCTGTCATTGGTCATCTGCACCGCACTGCCCGGCCTTGCAACGGCGCAGGACGCCGCCCACCTGCAGGGCTTCAACACCACCTTTCTGCAGGGCGCGCAATCGGCGGTCGACCTGCAACTGCTGCTGTCGGCCAACAGCGTGCTGCCGGGCAACTACCGGGTAGACCTGTACAGCAACGACGTGCTGGTAGGCCGGCGTGACATCGAATTCAACCGCCACCCACAGACTGGGCGGGTGGAACCCTGCCTGACCCTGGAACTGCTCGAGCAACTGGGTATCGACATGGACAAGCTCAAGGCACAGGGGCGCCTGGATACCGCCTCGGCCTGCCACGACCTGGCCGCACTGATCGACCAGGCCAGCCTGAGCTACGACTCGGGTCACCTGCGCCTGTCCGCCAGCATCCCGCAGGTTGCCATGAAACGCGGCCTGCGCGGCTACGTCGACCCGCAACTGTGGGACGCAGGGGTGTCTGCGGCGTTCGTGAACTATCAGTTCAACACCAGCCGCAGCGCCGGCGATGCCGAGACCCGCATCGCCAACAACCTGAGCCTGCGCAACGGCATCAACCTGGGCAGCTGGCGCTTGCGCAACGAGTCGAACTTCAGCAGCGACACCGGGCAGCCGGACACCTTCAAGAGCAACCGCAGCTATGTGCAGCACGACGTGACCGCGCTCAAAGGCCAGTTCAGCGCCGGTGACATTTTCAGCGACACCGACCTGTTCGACAGCGTGCGCTACCGCGGCCTGAAGCTGGCTTCGGACGAAGGCATGCGCGCCGACAGCGAGCGCGGCTACGCACCTGTGGTGCGTGGCGTGGCGCAGACCAGCGCCAGGGTCGAGATTCGCCAGAACAACTACGTGCTCTACACCGCCAACGTACCGCCCGGCCCGTTCGAGATCAGCGACATCTACCCCAGTGGCTCCAATGGCGACCTGGAAGTCACCATCATCGAGGCCGACGGCCGTCGACGGGTCACCGTGCAGGCCTTCTCCAGCCTGCCGCTCATGGTCCGTGGCGGTCAGGTCAAGTACAGCCTGTCCGCTGGACGCTACAACAGCAACACGGAGGGCCTGGCCACGCCGCAGATGCTCAGTACGACGCTGGCTTACGGCCTGACCAACACCGTGACGGGCGTCTTTGGCCTGCAAGCCACCCAAGACTATAAGGCAATGGCCGTGGGCAGCGGCCTGAACACACTGCTGGGCGCCTTTTCGCTCGATGTCACCCACTCCTCGAGCAAGGCCCAGGGCCAGACCACCCAGGGCAACAGCTTGCGGGCGCTATACGCCAAGACATTCACCGGCACCGACACCAACTTTACCCTGGCCGCCTACCGCTATTCCACCGAGGGCTTCCGTACCCTCACCCAGCATGTCGAGGACCTAAGCGCCAGCGCGATCAAGCGCAGTGGCAACTCCAAGACCCGCACCGACCTGACCATCAACCAGAGCCTGGGCCGCAACCGCGCGTTCGGCAGCCTGTATCTGACCGCCACCGACCAGCGCTACTGGAACCGCGGCGGTTCGCAGAGCCTGACCGCCGGATACAGCAACAACTGGGGCGAGATCTCCTACAACCTGGACGTCAGCCGCACCAAGGAGCTGGGGAACTCAGGCCCTTCGGGGCAAGATACCCAGCTCAACCTGTCGGTATCGTTCCCACTCGGCAGCCGCGCCCGCGCACCGCGGGCGTTCGTCACCACCAGCACACAGAAGGGCAACGACACCACCCAGGCCGGCATCAACGGCTACCTGTCGGAGACCAGCGACACCTTCTACTCGATCCAGGGCGGCCACAGCCGCACCAGCGGCAGCTCGGCATCGGCCAACCTGAACACCCGCACTTCGGTCGCCGACATCAGCCTGGGCTATAGCCAAGGGCGCGGCTACGACTCGCAGAACCTGAACATTGCCGGCGCCGTGGTTGCCCACCAGGGCGGCATCAACCTCGGCCAGTCGCTCAGTGAGACCTTCGCCCTGGCCGAAGTGCCGGGTGTGAAGGGCGCAAAGATCAGCAGCTATAGCGGTGTGGAGACCGGGCGCAATGGCTATGCGGTGATCCCCAGCGCCCAGCCCTATCGCGTCAACTGGATCAGCCTGGACACCAGTGACCTGGGGGGCGACATCGAAATCGACAACGCCACCCAGCAGTTGGTGCCTCGCCGCGGTGCCGTGGTGCTTGCCCGCTATACCGGCAAGAGCGGGCGTCGGGTGCAGTTCGAGCTGTTCGACGAGCGCGGTCAACTGATACCGTTCGGGGCCTCGGTCGAGGACGCTGCGGGCCAGCAACTGGCAATTTCCGACCCGAGCGGCAAGGCGTTGTTACTTCTGGAACAGGACCAGGGCAGCCTGACCATCAAGTGGGGTGAGCGCCAGTGTTCGGCACCTTACAACCTTCCGGAACGGGACAAGGCTGTTAACTATGAACGTCAGCGCCTGGCTTGCCGGCCGTGACACCCGCTCTTGTCTGCAGAGAATGCTCATAAGCGCCCGGTAGCTTTGGTATGATCAAACGCGACTCTGCAAGAAGGCAGCGCAACAAGGATTCCGATGCTGATGAAAAAGGCCGCACCATGTCCTTGATTTCCCGCATGGCCACTCCATTTTTAGCGAATACCCACGCTTGATGCGAAAACTCCTGGCAAGCGCCCTGGCGCTGGTGATGATCGCCGCCCTCTGCGGCTATGGCTTCTGGACCCAACAGCGCCCGGAAGGCCACTACCTGTCCGACCTGCGCATCGAACTGGCGCTTAACCATGGCGTCCCGGGCGAGCACGGCAACCTGCTCGGTGTCGAACCACTGCTGTACCCGGGCGACTATCAGAACTTGCAACGCCTGCACCGCAAGCTCGCAGCCTATCTGGAGCAAGCCCGCGCCCAAGGCCTGGTGAACCCGCGCACGGTGGTCGTGCTGCCGGAACACATCGGTACCTGGCTGTGGGCGCGCGGAGAGAAGAGCGAGCTGTATCAAGTTACCCAGAGCCGCGAAGCCCAACAATGGCTGGAACTGAGCAACCCGCTGCGCTATGGCCTCGCGGTTCTTGGCGCTGACGGCGACGACTGGCGCGCCGATGCGCACTTGCGCATGAAGGCCGAGCAGATGGCCGCAGACTACCAGCAGCTGTTCGGCGGCCTGGCCAAGGAATTTGGCGTCACCTTGGTGGCCGGTTCGATCGTGCTGCCCGAACCTTATGTGAAACAAGGCGTACTGCATACCGGCCGTGGCCCGCTGTTCAACAGCAGTGTGGTGTTTGCCGGTGACGGCTCGCTACTGGGGCAGCCCCAGCGCCAGCAATATCCCGACAGTGAAATGCGCCGCTACGTCCACGACGGCCGCCAGCACCCGCTGCAGGTCGTACAGACCCCGGCCGGGCGCCTGGGGATACTGGTGGGCAGTGACAGCTGGTACCCGGAAAACCACCAGCAACTGACTGAACAAGCCGTACAACTGATCGCCAACCCAGCGTTTCTCAGTGGCAAGGGCAGCTGGCACGCACCCTGGCGGGGAAATCGCCACCAGGATGCCAGCGCCGGGCTGGCCTTGCAGCGCGGCGAAGTCAGTGAACAGGCGGCTTGGCAACGCCTGACCGAAGTGGCCGGAACCGACATCAGCAGTATGAGCGTGTTCATGCGCGGGCAGTTCTGGGAACAGGGCAGCGATGGCCAGGGCTTTGCCCGCCAGTCGGGAGCGTTGCTTGCCGCCCCTCCCAGCCCAGGTGCCCGCCTGCTGAATGTGTGGCTGTAAGCCCATGGCCCGCCCCCGCGTGCGCCTGGGCGAACTGTCGGTGGGTTTTGTCCAGCCTTTGAGCGAAGCCCTGCGCGAGCTGGGCCACGACCCTGAACCATTGCTGCGCCGCTACGGCCTGGACGCGACACGCCTGGGCGAAGCCGGCGCACGCCTGTCCATCCCCCGCTACATGCATCTGGGCCACGCAGCAATCGAAATGAGCGGCGAGGCTGCTCTAGGCCTGCGTATGGGGCGCCTGAGCCGTCTGGCGCATGCTGGCCTGGCCGGGGTCACCGCGGCCCAGGCCCCCACCTTGGGTGAGGCGGCGCGCACCCTGCTGCGCTTCGAGCCGCTTTACGCGGCCAACTACCGCGGCCATTCCTGCTTTGTGGAAGATGCCCAGGGCGCCTGGCTGCGCTTCTACTCCATCAGCCCGTATAACGACTACAACCGCTTTGTGGTCGACTCACTGCTGGCCGGCTGGCTGGCCCAGTTGACCGACCTTGCCGACACCCCGGTGCAGGCCGAACGCCTGGACATCGAGTTTGCCGCGCCCTCCTATGCCGCGCGCTATCAACCGCTCTGCAGCACGCCTGTGCAGTTCGCCGCCGACGGCAATCAGCTGCGTCTGAGCCGCGCCACCTTGCAACTGCCCAACCCCGGGCATTGCCCGAGTACATGGCAGCACCTGTTGCAGTTGTGCGAAGCAGAGCTGCTGCAGCGTACGCGGGTGCGCAGCCTGGGTGAGCGCATCACCCACCTGCTGGGCCCGCTGCTCAATGGCGGCCGTGAACCGGACCTGGAAGAAGTGGCGCTGCACCTGCAACTGCCAACCTGGACCTTGCGCCGCAAGCTCGCCGAGGAAGGCACGCGTTTTCGCGACCTGCTCAACGAAACACGGCGCGACCTGGCCGAGACCTACATCCGTGACACGGCGCTGGCCTTTGGCGAGATTGCCTATCTGTTGGGGTTTGCTTCGGCCGAGGCCTTCCAGCGCGCATTCAAGCGCTGGACGGGCCTCACGCCGGGGGAGTTCCGCCGCAGCCAGCGGCAGCCGGGCTAGAGTTCGGTGGCGTCGTCGGCCGGTTCCGGGGTGTCCAGTTCGTAAGCCTGGGTTTCGAGTAGTTCTTCCTGGTATTCATCCATTGCCCTGCGTCCTCTTTGCTCATTTTGCCTTTGTAGGTATCGCCTTCAGCCTAAGCAGGTGGCATGAAGGGATGATGACAAGCTTATGAGTGGTAAACGTAGCAGGTGTTCAGGAAGTTATCGCGGGGCGTCTGTAACAGGGGATGTTTACAGCCTGAACCGTCCCTTTCGCGGGCTGCCGGCGAAAGGGACGGTTCAGGCGACCCATCAAAGGGAGGGGGCGGCGGCTTCGACCGGCTGGGCATCCTGCTGCACCTGAATGGGTGCAGCTTCCGCCGGCGGGGCCACAGGCTGCGAACCCTGGCTGTCATCCACCACCGGCGCCGCTGCCGCCTCGCTGGCCGGGGCTACCCCCGCAGGTGCAGGCGTCGCCTCAACCAACGGTGCAGCTGCCGGGGCCGGCGCCACCGGGTTCGCCGCCGCCTGCTCCGGAAGCCCCAGGTCCACCGCCGGCTTTTCCACCTTGGGCGCCTCGACCTTGGCCTTTTCGACCTTCTTCGGCTTGGGCAGGTAACTCTCCACCAAGGCGAAATAGCGGTCATAGAACTGCGCCGCGGTCACTGTCTCACTGGCCACCTTGACCATCGAGTCGTCACTGGAGCCGATCGGCATCGACACCGAACCCAGCACCCCCACGCCCAGGCTGGCGGAGGTGTTGGACTTTTTCAGCGCATAGCGGTCCTGGAGGGCGTTGGCGAACATGGTCGAGCGCTGATCGTCGCTCACGTCCGGCGCACAGGTGACATTGAAGCTGATCTGCAGGTGGTTCTCGCTGTTTTGCTGAAAGCTCTTGTTACCCACCACCTGGTTGGCGCCGCTGCTGGTGATGATGTATCCCTGGCTAAGCAAAGCACGCCGGGCGGCCTCGCAAGAGCCGGCATCGCTCACCGGAAAGCTGCGCGAGAAGGTGCCCGAGTCATCGAAGTTCTCGTGCTCGTAGACGGCCGCTTTTTTCGAGGAACAACCGGTCACGCCCGCCAGCACCAGGGCCAGCCCGAGCGCACCAAAGACGGAAGATCTGGTCATTGCGAATTCCGGGTATGTCGGGAAAGTGCCTATTGTGCAACACAGCAGGCAGGCACAGGAACCGCTGGTCGGTGAAGAATCTGTCAGGCTGGTGTAAATCTGGGTAAAGGCAGGCACTTGCCAGGCGCACCAACGAAAAAAGCGACCCGAAGGTCGCTTTAACGTTGCTTCAAGGCGTTCATGGGGCCTTAAAGCGAAGATGGCGCAGCGGACGGGACTCGAACCCGCGACCCCCGGCGTGACAGGCCGGTATTCTAACCGACTGAACTACCGCTGCGTATCATTCAGGCTTGCGCCCGATTGAAACCTGGGTCTACCCTTCCGGCGCGATCGCCTCAGGGCAGGCACAAAAAAAGCGATAACACGATCGCTTCTCTTGTGTTTGCTTCAAGGTGTTCTAGGGACCTTGAAACGAAGATGGCGCAGCGGACGGGACTCGAACCCGCGACCCCCGGCGTGACAGGCCGGTATTCTAACCGACTGAACTACCGCTGCGCAGTGCGTTCCTCTCTGGCTATCGGCTTCTTG